>CALDLG010000098.1 GCA_937910785.1 uncultured Lachnospiraceae bacterium
TTCCATCGCCGTTCTGACCGAATATTCCGTTGTGAAAACAGTATCCCGCGGCGTCTCCGCGAACTGACCCAGAAAGGCAAAGTTGACGCATCCGTCCGGAATAACATCCGGCCGGTCTCCCTTTGTTCTTGGCATGAAAAATGCGGTGATATAAGGCATCATCGTCGGCACGCAGACCGCGCTGTTTTCCGCAAGCTCCGGTATCTCCTCAACCGGAACGCCAAGATGATACAGCCATTCCTCGGTAATCTCCTTTCCGGTGCAGTCCCGCATCGGCTTTTTCACATAGTCGCCCGGCACATCGGTAAATAACCCGTACACCCATACACATACTTTGCCGGGGTCCTGCTCTTTAAACTGTCCCTGTCTGTTGATCGTCCAGCTCATCAGCCAACGGGAATCCTGACAGCTCACGATGCCTCCCGTTACCACCCTGCCGCTTTTCGGATCGCGTTTGCAGATATTGGTGATATAGGGAAGAATCCTGTCATCCAGCGTGGTAATGGTTGCGGATTCCCAGTTGGTCTTGGAAATATCCGAACAGAACTTCTCCGGACGCCCGAAAGAAGGGTCCTGCTTCGCGATATTCTTCCACAGATTCCAACAGCCGCTTGTGCGGACTTCCGCGTCGCCGTTCGGCGCATGGTTCTGATCGCCATAAACGGTTCCTTCCGTACAGCTTCCGTTCGTCACGAAAACGAAGTCGTTTTCCGTCAGGACGATTCCCTTTTCCACGCCTCTTACCCTGCATTCAATCGCCGTCGCCACTTTCTTATCGTCTTTGATATCGAAGATCACATTCGTCACTTCCGTTCCGAACTGAAAGTCCACCCCCGCTTCCTCCAGATATTTCTGCATCGGAAGGATCAGCGATTCATACTGATTGTATTTCGTAAATTTCAGGGCGCTGAAATCCGGAAGTCCCGCGATGTGATGAATAAACCGCTGAAAATACAGCTTCATTTCCAGGGCGCTGTGCCAGTTTTCAAAAGCGAACATCGTTCTCCAGTACAGCCAGAAGGTAGAATCAAATACCTCTTCGTCAAAAACATCCTCGATCGTCTTGTCATATAAATCCTCATCCTTCGTCATGAAAAGCTTCACGATTTCCATGCAGCCCTTCTGGCTCAGGTTAAATTTTCCGTCCGTATGCGCGTCTTTTCCCCGGTCACAGGTTGCCCGGCACAGAGAATAGTTGGGATCGCGCTTATTCAGCCAGTAATACTCATCCAGAACGGATGCTCCCGGAATTTCCAGCGAAGGAATGCTGCGGAACAGATCCCACAGACATTCGAAATGATTCTCCATCTCTCTTCCGCCCCGCATTACATATCCGCGGGCCGGATCATATATGCCGTCACAGGCGCCGCCCGCGATCTCCATCGCCTCCAGAATATGAATGTGGGAACCCGGCATCTGCCCGTCTCTTACGAGGAAACACGCGGCGGCTAAAGACGCAAGACCGCTTCCGACAATATAGGCATTTTTTTCATCCACACGCTCCGGCTTCTCCGGTCTGGCAAAAGCTTCGTAATTTCCGTTACTGTAATAAATTCCCTTGCTGTTCTTACTGTTCTTTCCAAGCTCGGTATTCCGGTAATCTCCTACCTCCGTGTATTTTCTTTCTCTTCTTTTCCCGACGGACTTTCCTTCTTTTCCATTCTCTCCATCCGCCTTCTGGCTCTTTCTTTTCTTATTTGCGACAAGCGCTGCGGCGCCTGCTCCCGCCACGACCGCAACGCCAAGTTTCGTACTCCTTTTTACCATATGAATCCTCCATTCTCACTTCATCCAATCCGGTGATCATATGAAATCTCCAAACTGTCTGTGAACTTTATTTTCACAGTGATCTTAGCGCAGAATTTTCCCGGCTTCAATTAACAAAAAAAGAGCGGTGATAAAAAACTTATCACGCACGCCCTTTTGTTAAAAAATTATGTATGGAATTTTTCACGCTGCCGCTTACCGTAATGCTCATTTTCTCCACAATGTCCTGATAATCCGCCTTCATCCCCTGCTTAACCCAGTCTAACATAATTCCGACGAAGCTGTATTTATAGAAATTCGCGATAAATTTTTTCTCGTCTTCCGCAATCCGGACATCGGCCGCCTGCTCTTCCACCACGTCCATAATCAGTTCATAGGTGAGCCTGTACAGATAATTTTCGATCTGTTCGCGGCTGACGGAATGATAGACGTTAATGACAAAGGTTTTATTCTCAAGCACCGCTTCAAAAATCTGCTTCAGACCTTCCTGCCAGCTGTCATAAGTCTTTTTCCCTTCCAGCGCCCGCGTGGCATCTTCCAGGCAGATCCATTCAACCAGATCATAAATATCCCTGAAATGATAATAAAAAGCCATCCGGCTGATACCGCAGTCGGAAGTTAAATCGTTAATCGTTACTTTATCCAGTGGTTTCTGTAACAGAAGCTTCTTTAAAGACGCTTCCAGCGCATACTTCGTCATATTGGACATGGGACCGTTCCTCGCCTGTAAAATAATCAATGCTCCTGATATCGCAAAAGGCGCACTCTTCTGCGCTTATTATAACACAAATCCTGTCTTTTTCAGCCTTTATTTTTAAAAGACAATGTGTTATTCTATAAAGCAACCAATATCAATGACGTTATCGCATCATACCCACAAATACGGACGAGGAGGAACCCTTATGGAAAGACTGGAAGCGTTTGAGCAAATGTTATCCGCCGTTTTGGAGAATTACCGTACAACCATCCATAAAATGGAACAGCTGAAAGCCGCCGGAAAAATCAAATCCGCGACCTACCGACAGCTTATGGGGACAAAAATGATGTATCAGAACATGCTGTCCCTGTACAGGCTCTACGACCTGCTGCCGCCGGAAACGTAAATTTCGTCAGATTCCCATCTTCATCATAATTCCGTCCGCATCCACGCCCGGATGCGTCAGATACAAACGGCAGATCTGCTCTGCCAGTTCTTCGCTGATGCCGTTCTTTTCCGCGATCGCCCGAACCGGCCTGCCCCTGTCCGTATCCCTCATCGCGGAAATAATAATCTGCCTGATGTTCTCCGGGAGTCTTTCCGGCTCCTGGATTTTGTCTGCAGCCGTCCCCGGCTGCTTCTGCGAAATCTCTATTTTTTTCACCCGCCAGAAACTTTTCCGTTCAGCCACGTCCGCAGCCTCTGTTCCCGCTTCCGGATTCACGCTGTCTGCGGCTTCTGCGCCGGCATCCCCTTCCACCTCCAGAACCGCCATCGTAATCGGCTGTGTAAACCGCCTCGGCCCGCAGCTTCCCGGATTTAAGAAGAGCCTTCCGTCGGCATATTTTTCTTCATATTTATGGGAATGCCCATAAATAACGATATCCGCCCCGCCTGCATCCTTCGGTATCTGCTTTCTGCTGTGGGCCATAAAGAAATGAATTCCATAAAGCTTAAAGGACAGTGTTTCCGGAAGCTTTCCGGCCCATTCCTTATCGTTATTACCCCGGACGGCGAACACCGGAGCAATTTCCGTCAGCTCATCCAGTATTTTCTGCCGGTTGATGTCCCCTCCATGCAGAATCGCATCACAGCCCCTCAGAATTTCAAGCACCTCCGGGCGCAGCAATCCATGCGTATCCGAAAGAACCGCTATTTTATTCATACGATAACCCTGCCTTTCTCTCAGACTGCTTACTTTGCCGCCAAATCGCTTACAGCGCAGGCACAAATTCGTTAACCATTTTTCAACATGTAGTAAAAATCGTCCCTTTTATCTTCTTTGGCCCTTTTCATCAATGCTCTTCTTTCCGCATCTGACAGCTCTCCTGCCGCAATGGAGAAAAAGTCAATATCATCGTTTTCATAGCATCGTTCCAGAAAATCCGCCACATAATCCGTTCCCATTTCCGATATGATAATAGAAAATAAACCTATTTTATCTTCCGTGTAACTCTTTTCGCAGTACGCTCTCTTTTCCTCCTCCGGTAACAGCTCCACCACGGCGCTGAAATCCGCTATACGCTCCTCTTCAAAGGCCCCTCTTGCAAAATCTCCGATTTCCTCCGGCGGCAGATAAATGATTCTGACAATATATGGCCGTTCCAGCTCCAGACCAAACCTTGATCTTGCGGTCTTCTTTATTTCCCCAAGCAGGTTTGTGGTAGCTGCCATCGCCCCGGCATCTTCCAGCCATTCTTCCGCCTCATGGGAAAAACAGACGCTCATCCGGTTCTGATCTTCCAGTAAAATCTCCGTATGAACACCGAATTCCGCATCCTCCTTTGGCAGATTCCAGCCGTATTCGATCAGATAGGGCTCTTCATAGCTGGTTCTCTGATAATAGGAGTAATGATCATTCACATCATCGGCTTTCCCCGATGCTTCCTCACCGTCCTCCTGTCTTTCATCGACCGGATCTTCCGCCTTCACTTCTATCTGTACGTCCTTATAATCCGCCTCCAGTCCGGCTGCCTTATCTTCCGACAAAATTCCTTCGAAGACCGCCGCCGTTACGCCGGCCTTCCGAACCAGCGCCGCTTCCGACTCGGAAATCCGGCCCTGATCCACCGCATCCTGACACTGACTCTCCAATTCGTTCATAAAGTTAAACAGGATGGAAGGATATCCGAAACTGAAAGTCGTATATCCGGATTTTTTCACCAGCACAATACCGAAACCGCCCGTCGTACCGCCCGTCGGCCTGTCGCCGATAGAAGCTCCTTCGGTGAGAATATAATATGTGTTCGCGTTTTCATCATAGAGAAGTCTGTAATCATCGTCCTTCCACTCCGCGTTCTGCAGAGTCTGCGCCTCCTCCTCACTGATCTGTACCGCCTCTTTTAAACCGGAATGCTCCTGCGCCGCAGGGTTATTCTCAAGAACCGGCCCTCTCTGTCCCGCATAAGCGCCCGCATAGGCCCCGATCCCTGAAAAAAAGAAGCATAGCAATGCGGTCAGCGCCATCGTCAATGCGATCACCGTTTTCGATTTTTTCTGATAATCCATAATTGCACCAAGCCTTTCTATTAATTGTTCCGCCCCTTCCGTCAAAGTAATGGACGCCAACGGATTCTGATAGTTTTCCCCTCTTTTCAGAAAAGAAAGCAGCGTATCCCCATACTCCTTCCTTTCCCACGCATCCAGCGTGCCGATAACTTTCTCGTCGCAGGAAAGCTCACACCGTTTACTTACCTCTTTTCCAAGCATCCGGACAACGGGATTGAACCAATGGATGCAGATCGTAATCTGAACGAGCCATTTATAAAACATGTCAAAATATTTAAAGTGCACGAGTTCATGCGTGAAAATGCAGGTAAGCTCCTTTTTAGTCATTTTCCTGTCCGGTATCACAATCCGGGGTCTGAAATTCTCAGCCCTTCCTCCGCTTCTGCCAAAAGATTCAGCTCCTCCGGATCGGAAACCTCCGCATTGCCTTTTCGCAAAAACTGCATATAGCTTTGATAAACCGTTATTTTATGAATCAGCAGTCCAAAAGCCCCTGCCGCCCACAGGGCAGTCAGCAAAAAGGGCAGTGTTCCCGCCCCGAAGGCATTTTCTTCCCCGATAACTGCCGGCGTACCGGCCTCCCCGGCATTCTCTTTCCCGGTGTCTGCCGGCGTACCGGCCTCTCCGGCATTCTCTTTCCCGATCACCGCCGGCGTCTTTTGCTCCACCGCATCTCCTGTTCCCATGCGTTCCGGCGCTTCGGCGCTGACCTCATCTCCTGTTGCGGCATCCTCTTCTGCCCCGGCGCTCCGCGCTGTTTCTATGGCTTCTTCAACGCTTCGAAACACTTCGCCCACCAGCGTATGGGAAAAGGTGACCGGAATCAGGAACCGCGCGATGACGATCAACCAGATATAATACTGCCAACGATGGCTGAGTCGGTTCCGGCAAAGCCGAACGGTCAGAAAAACAATTCCAAACAAAAAAGCGCCGGATACGGAAAGCGATAACAATATTTTAATAAATTCTTCCATCTTCATCCCCCCTTAAACACGGTTTTCCGCCGCATCAGCGATACTGACAGCTTCTCTCCATATGCCGCCCATACGGCAATCCGTCACTGAGAAGAACGTTTTTCCCAGAATGCCTCTATTTCTTTCAGTTCTTCCGTCGAAAGAATCTCCTGTTGCAACAGCGTGGAAACAAGCCCGCTGACGTTCCCTTCATATACCCTGTTCAAAAAGGTCTGCGTCTGCTTCGCCTGATATTCCTGTTCCTCAACAACAGCCCGATACTCGTTGCGCCGGCCGATTTTACTGGTCTTTAGAAAATTTTTTTCCACCAGACGCGAAAGCAGCGTGAGCACGGTATTCTTTTTCCATCCGCTCCGCTCCTTTTCCAGTTCCTCCATTATATAAGAATATAATGCGGTTCCGCCGTTTTTCCAGATAATTTTCATCAAAACCAGTTCCGATTCTGAAATCTGCTGCATATTTTTCCCCCTTTCCTGTTTATCCTCCCGCCCTTATACTAACACTATGTAGGCTATGTTTATACTAACATCGTGTAGGCCTGCTGTCAAGAAAAAACTTTTCATTTCCTGTTACCAAAAAAGCGCAGGCTCAACAGCCTGCGCTCCAGAAATGACTGCGGAATCCCCGCCATCACCATACTTCTATGCCTCTTCAAACAGATCATCCCGCGTAATATTTTTCAGCCATACGCCGCTTCGATAACGTTTAAGCACCCAGGGCCATTTCACAAATTCATCGGTACAGAGCAGGAAATACACCCACATGACGGGCAGCTTCAGCGCGAAGGCCGCCAGAAAACCAAGGGGCACGGCATAACACCACATATCAATGGTATCACAGATAAAGCCGAACCGGCTGTCCCCTCCCGCCCGGAAAACGCCGGCGATCAGGGTCGTATTGACGGCCGCCCCCATAACATAATAAGTGTTGATGAGCAGCATGTATTTCAGATAATGCATGGCCTGTTCCGTCAGCGCCGCGTATTTTAAAACAAAAGGCATGATCGCCAGAATGATCAGGCCGCCGATGGCTCCGGTGATTACGGTCAGCTTCATCAGCTTTTTCGCCCCTGTTCTGGCCTCCTCCAGCTTGTTCTCCCCGATGATGTTTCCGATCAGAATACCGCCCGCGCTTGCCATGCCGAAGCACAGAATCGTTCCGAAATTACGGACAACGATGACAAAGGAATTGGCGGCCACCGCATCCGTTCCCAGATGGCCGATAATCACGGAATACATGGAAAAGGCAACGCTCCAGCTGATATCATTTCCAAGCGCCGGAAGGGACAGCCTGATAAAATCCGAGAATAACGCCTTGTTTCTGACGAACAGATAGCGGAAATCCAGCTTGATGTCCCTGCTTATAAAAGAGACTGCAAAGCAAAGCGCAAGCTCGATCAGCCTGGACAGAGAAGTCGCAATCGCCACCCCCTTTGCTCCCAGCTCCGGCGCACCGAACAGTCCGAAAATGAAAACGGCGTTCAAAAAGATATTCATGGAAAAGGCCACAACATTTAACGCCGTACAGATGACTACCCTGCCGATGCTGCGCAGTACCGCCAGATAGACCTCTATAATGCCCCAGCACAGATAGCTGACGCTCATATACCGCAGATAGGAGGCTCCTATCTCGATCAGCTCCGTATCCTTCGTAAAAAGATACATCATGCCTTCCGGGACGGTCAGGGCCAGCCCCGCAAACAATAACGAAATCAGAATGGAAAAGCGCATGGCAATGCCCTCCACGATCTGAATCGCCCGCATATCCCCTTTTCCATAATACTGTGCGCAAAGCATCGTTGCGCCGGTTCCCAGTCCGTAAAAGACCATAAAAAGAACACTGGCATACTGTGATGCCAGTGATACTGCCGAAATGGACGACTGTCCCACATAATTGAGCATAACCACGTCAGCCGAACTGACTGCCGCGCTCAGAAGATTCTGGATAATAATCGGCAATACCAGTTTAAAAATCTGTCGATAGAACACGTCGTTCTTTATTTTATATAATTTATTTTTCATTGATCACATCGTTCTCCGTTTTCTTTTTATTGGTAACCCCGAAGCGTTACCGCCGCGCCGGCCGGGATTTCGCATACTTCCCCCGCCGCCTCCATCCAGACAGTCCGACAGGAGGGATTAAATACCTTCGCTCCGTCAATGGAAAAGATCAGACGCCGGTATGCTTCCACATAATCGACGATCTCACCGTTGGTGGCCATCCAGATCTTTGCCCGGTAGCCGGAAACATAGGATAAAAATTCCTCAATCACTTCCCAGTTGTCCTGTCTTGCAAATTCATAGGAATGCCCCCACAGATAGAAAAGCCGGGGCCTGTTGATAATCCTGGGATCTTCCCCTTCCTCACAGAACTTTCCTGCAAGCTCCATCAGACGGCTGTCCGCGTGATGACAGGTAGGATGCCACTCCAGAAAGTTCTCCGGGATATCAAAAGTTCCCGTCGAAACAACGGTGCGGGCATAGCAGATTCCCGCCTCTTTTAACATCGAAAGAACGGATTGATCATATATGCCAAAGGGATACGCATGTCCCCGCACGATATAAGGCACAAGGCTCTCCAACACTTTCCGGTCCTCAATTATTTCATACAGCGCCACGCTCCCGCATTCTGTCAGCGAAAGATGTCTTGCCGCATGTGTGGCAACCTCATGCTTTTCATAAAGCTGCGGAATTTCCTCTGCCGTAACAACGGAATCCTCCACATCCCTTCCGTCGATTTTAAGCGTCTCTTTTCTTCCCAGTTTGGCCGTATTGAGATTAAATGTACCCCTGACGCCATACTGATTCATCAGCTCTACCAGATGTCTGTCATGCACGATACCGTCATCGTAGCTTAATGTCAGCGCTTTTCTTTTTCCCTCCGGAAACAACAGTTTATTAATTTTAAATGCCATCTTTTCATCCCTTTCCTCTGCCAGTCCCTGGCAGATCGTACTTTCCCATCCGCACCGGAATGCATCCTCATACGAATCTCCATGTCCTTTCCTCAGCCTGCGGATTTCCCGATACCAGCCCCGTTCCTGCCGCGGATTTAAGGACCGGTCCATCACATCGGACCCTCTTCCTCTTCTTCCTCCGAAAGCCTGCCTTCCGCTTTCATCTTTTCCCTCGTAACGTGCAGATACCGGCGAAGCACGCATAACAGAATAATACTGATTACGGAGATGAAATCTTCCATCGGCGTCGTCTCACTGACAATCATATGCCTTGCAACAAGGAAAATCAGAACTTCCATAATGTTATCCGAATTCGGCCGGCAGAGCATCTGCAGGAATTCGATGCCGATTACAATAACAAAAATCTGATCCAGATATGTCCGGAAAGATTCCATATGATTCAATATCTCGTGAAAAATTGCAAAATCCTTGATCAGACTGCCGATGGAAAGCAGAATTCCAATCAGCACAAGCACCGCAACGATCATTTCCAGAAGCTCACAGATTTTAGAAATAAATCCTTTAAATTTCACCGGCAATCCTCCCTGTTCTCAATTAAATGCCTGAAACCGCTCGATCATGACCGCATACTGTTCCTTGATTTTCAGATACAGTCCGATTGTGTTGACCTTCTCTTTCTCAAATTCCGCAATAACCTTATCATAATTTCTCATCAGCGTATCAACCGCGCTTTTGTTGATCTTATTGTTCTCCGCATCCCCGGTCATAATTTTCTTAATCAGATCACTGCTGAAGGCTTCTTTATAGCTCCGCTTTCCGTACAGAGCGCTCAAAATATCCGCTACCGCCACCACCTGCTGCGGCAGAGTCAGCATATCTCCCGTCAGTCCCTTATGATAACCGCTTCCGTCAAGCTTCTCATGATGCCTGACCGCAATCTGCAGCACCGCATCGTCCACAACGCCTTCCAGAATCATTTCCGTAATGCGGACATGCGCCTTCATGACCTTCATCTCCTCATCCGACAGTCTTCCGGTGGATTCCAGAATATTCAGAGGAATCGCAATTTTTCCAAGATCATGCAGAAGCGCACCGTAATACAGGTCACGCAGATCCTTGCCCGTCAGCCGCATCAGCCGCCCGATCTGCTGCCCGAAATTCACGGTCGCCAGAGTATGTACAACCGTATGCTCGCTTCGAAAATCTATCGTATAGACCAGCATTTCCAGAAACCCCTTCTTAAACCGCTCTGAAAAGGCCCTCGTGGAAAGCAGCTCCGTCAGCTCGTCCTTATAGGCGCCGTTCACCAGATTGGCCGTAATGCCGTACCTGGCTTCGGCCCGGTGAAACAGATCCAGCGCCGCACCGGAAAATTTAATATCCCGGTATCTGTTAAAATAGTCTTTCTCCATCTTTTCTTCTTTCAGATGCAGAAAAGTATCCATTTTATCCGCCAGATTCAGACATTCGATAATATGCTTATAACGGCTCTGAATCAATCCGTATCTGTTATAATCCAGATGATGATAGAGCACGATCTCCGCCTTATCATCCATCGGGGACAGATATTTCAGGAAAAGAAATCCGTAAATCGAATGCGGCCACAGGTTCTGCGTCTCAAAATCGCTGACATTCTTAACGTTATCTTCTTTATACAGGCCGATATCATGAAGGATTCCGAGCATCGTATAATCCACCAGCTCCTGCTCCGTATGAATCTGCTCACATTCCAGCATTTTATACAGAATATATCCGGTGATCTCGCCATGATTCATGATCTTTCCATTAATGATGCCCAACGTTTTCCTGATAATTTCATATACGTCCTTACTGCTGATGATACTCATGACCCGCTTCTCCCTTCCCTCCGTATCCCCTTCTTTCCATTATAATCGATATGGAAAAATTTTGCACCTCTATTTTCTCACAATTCACACACAATTTATCCGGTGTTCCGTTGTCTTCCATTTATCCGGTTGAATTTTCTCCGGCCATTCTCTATAATAGAAACCATATACCAGAAAAGAAAGGCATGATTTCTATGAGTTTATTGAAGAAACTGATGGAGCCGGTGGATATGACCGAGGGCTCTCCCTGGCAGAAAATAGTGTTATTTACCGTTCCCATGCTGATCGGAAACATCGCGCAGCAGCTCTACAATACGGTAGACAGCGTTGTTGTAGGCAACTATGTAGGGGACAACGCGTTAGCGGCTGTGGGAAGCGCCGGTCCTATCTTAAACCTGCTGATCGTTCTGTTCGTAGGCATCAGCGTAGGCGCCGGCATCATGGTATCCCAGTATTTCGGAGCCAGAGAACGGGAAAAACTGGCGGCTACCATCGGCAACTGCATTACACTGACCGCGATCGCCACCCTGTTCGTCATGGTCGTTGCTTCGCTTATCGCGAGACCGCTGTTAGAACTCCTGAAAACACCGGATTCCATCATCGACTGGTGTCATTCCTATCTGCTGATCCTTTTTATCGGCTCCGCAGGTCTTGCCTATTACAATATTCTGAGCGGTATTTTAAGAGGACTCGGAGATTCCATGTCCGCCCTCGCCTATCTGCTCGTATCGACGGTCATCAACATCGTGCTGGATCTTCTGTTCGTCGCAAAGCTCGGCATGGGCGTTAACGGCGTAGCCCTGGCAACCGTGATCGCACAGCTGATTTCCGCCGTTCTGTGCATGCTTCGTCTGAAAAAAATGCAGGAAATCTTCACCCTGCGTGCGGAACATCTGAAACCGGTAAAAAAGTATGCGGTCAAGGTCATTCAGCTGGGCCTCCCTTCCGGCATCACACAGGCAATCCTTTCGATGGCCATGATCATCGTACAGTCTCTGACGAACAGCTTCGGAGAAATGTTCATCGCCGCGAACGTCATCGTTATGCGTGTGGACGGCTTCGCCATGATGCCGAACTTCTCCTTCGGTACGGCGATGACGACTTACGCCGGACAGAACGTGGGTGCAAAGCAGACCGAACGGGTAAATAAAGGCGCCATACAGGGAACATTGATCGCCATGGGAACTTCCGCTGTCATTACGGGGCTGATTCTGCTTTTCGGCAAATCGCTCATGGGCATCTTCACCAAAACGCCGGAGCTGGTAGAATTAAGCCGTAAAATGATGGGTATTCTCGCGGTTGGCTATATCGCAATGGCTGTCACGCAGAGTCTTTCAGGCGTCATGCGCGGCGCAGGCGACACGATCACGCCGATGTGGATTTCCATCGCTACAACAATCTTCCTCCGCGTTCCGATCGCTTACGGCATTTCTTTCCTGACAAGAACGCCCGAACTGCCTTACGGAAGACAGGAATGTATCTTCATTTCCCTGCTTATCTCCTGGCTGATCGGCGCACTGATTACCTTCTTCTTCTACCGGCATGGAAAGTGGAAGGATAAGGCGGTCTGAATCTGTCGGGAATCCATAAACGGGGCTGCCGTTTTCAACGATTGCATCATCGTGAAACGACAGCCCCGAATCATAGATTTTTGCGAATTATATCAATATCCGCCGCCTTTCGGCTCTTTCTTCCCGGATACGGTTTTCTCATTCTCTGCGGAATTTTCTGCGGCTTTATCCTGGCCGCCCGGTTCTTTTGCGCCTGCTTCTCCTGCCGCCGGTTCTCCCAGAACAGACTCCATAACCGTTTCGTCTCCTTCCGTCCCGTCACCGCCGGTCTGCTCCGCAAGATCAAGTCCCGATTTCTCATCTTCGATCTGCTGCTTTATCTGCTGTATCTTCGCGTCCTCCGCGATGGCCCGCATGATCAGATTCACATCCTCCGGAGAGAACATGCCGATCGCATGCGCCAGATCGCCCAGATTATCCCGGTTAACGATCAGACTGCCTCCTCCGGACAACGGAATATTCAAACATTTGCGCTTGTCGCTCGTATCACCAAGACAGATCGCGCGTCGCTCCTCATCGCAGAAAAAGACAACGCCATTGTACTCGATTATGCCGTCTTTGGCCATATAATAATAGGGTACGCCGTTATCCTTCGGCTTTCCTTCCTCAATCGCCATCGACCAAAGCTCAGACTCACTGCGCCCTTCCGTCCTTTTCTGATCGCCGTTTTGCTTTTCCGCCTTCGCCAGCGCCTCCTGAATGACCTTCCCCCAGGAAGCGTCCACTTTTCCATTTTTATCGAGTTCCTCAATCCGGCTGTCCGTAATCAGAGCCGTCCAATCCTTCGCACCCGACTTAAATGAATCGGCAGTTTGGGCCCTTCTGTCTCCCATGGTGCTATATTGCGCATAAGCAAGCAGCTTCTGGTAGGTATTATTTCCCCTGGAAGAGTCTGAAATTCCCTGAGAATCCAGATAAGAACACAGGGCAAACATCTCAAGCTCGGAGGCATTCTCCGGATCGACCTCTCTCGGACTGACCATGTACAGCTCTTCTTTCCCGTTCTTTCCCTGCATCCTGACCTCGATTACAGGCTTTCCGACAGTGGAGCTGGAAGCATAGCCCGCAGAATAGGTGGTCCCGTCTGCCAGTGTGCCGAATCCGATAATGCCGCTTGTCAGCCTTCCTTCTTTTAAATAAAACCGGGTTCCGTTTATTTCCGTTGTCGTGCCGTTCTTCCATGATGCCGCATTCGACCATGCGTCACATACTCTGGCCGCGTTGCTGTAACCGACCATATTTCCGACCTGAAACTGTGTATCCCTCCACTTCCGCAGAGCGCCCAGATAGTCCGCCTTCTGCGTATCGTCTTTGGTCGGGCGCTCGAAGGAATCCAGATCCTGTTCCTTCAGCAGTCCCTTTTCCACCAGATACGCATTCAATGCCTGAATCTCCTCATAAGAGGCATTTTCCGAGTCCACC
>CALDLG010000099.1 GCA_937910785.1 uncultured Lachnospiraceae bacterium
ATTTTCGTGCGATGGCCGGACTTTTTATAGCGGTGTTTCTGTTTTGCCTTCTGCTTGTAGGTTTCTTTTCGGCTATTTATCCGAAAGCGTATTTTCAGAAGACGCATCCGATGAGCGCCATGAAGAAACGCACGATGGATACGGTGGAAAACATTTCCCTGCTGGGCCTGATGGGATTATTCAATTTTTATCCGAATACCGGCGGCATGATGAATGGTACGCTGGGAGACGTCAACTCCGTCCGGCTGGATTTTGAGACCGACCTGACGGTTGAATTTACGCCTTATAGTGAGGAACGGATTTACTTAAAGAATTTTACCGGAGGAGTTTATCTTCCGTATGAAAATAAGTGGGGGCGGCTTACGGACGAGTACGGCAGGGCGGTTCCGGAGCAGGATGAGACTTTCCGGCTGCTGCTGGAACGATATGAGCGGGGAGAGGAATACGCTGCCAGAGGCATGATGAAAATTACCAATGCGGCCGCGCCGGCCGGCCCTTATCTGCCTTATTACGCACAGAATACGGAAAAGTCGATCTATCCGGGACAGACGCAGGAATATATCTATTATCCGAGAGTCTCTCCGGATATCTTTTCCGGTGCGGAAGCGGATTCTGTAAAAGAAGCTGGCTCGATGGAGCAGTGGCTGTATGTGCCGGAACAGAATCTTGACGTGGTTGCGTCTTTCTGTCGGGAGGCCGGGCTGGCGGAGGGCCGCGATGTCTTCGAGACGGTGGCCGGACTTGCCGCATATTATCAGGAAGAGATTCCCTACACGCTTCGTCCGGGAAGGACGCCCTATCGAAAAGATTTTATCAATTATTTTCTGGCGGAGAACAGGCGTGGGTATTGTGCGCATTTTGCCAGCGCGGCAACTTTGATTTTCCGGTATCTGGGGATTCCTGCCAGATATGTTGAGGGGTATGTCATTGATCCGGCAGATCTCTCAGACCATGGCGAACGGCTGGATGTGCGGTACGAGGACTATTACGACGGATATCTGCCGATCGGAACGACGGCGGTGGTCGCCGTAGATGTGAGCGATGCCAATGCCCATGCATGGGTGGAGGTTTACGACAGTCAGCATGGCTGGCTGACGGTGGAGGTGACGCCTGCATCGGAAGAAGAGGAAAACGAGGAAAGTCTCTGGCAGCGGCTGCTTCGTTTTCTGACAGGGGATCAGGAGAATAACGCCGCAGAGGATGAGGCGGAGACCGCGGAGGAAGAAGAGACCGACGGGGAAAAGGCCGGCCGGGTTACCGGATGGTTTATCCGGGCAGTGGTGATTGTGATTGCAATGGTATTGGCGGGACGGCAGGCCGTCATAAGATGGCGGAAGACGGCTCAATATCGGCGGGCGGACCGGAACGAAAAACTCATCTTGTTATATAGGGATTATATTGCCGGAATCACGCGGAAACAAAATGGATTGACTGGAAGAGTCAATTACGAAGAACAGATTTGCTGGCTTGTCCGGGAGGGCTTCTGGACGGCGGATGAGGAGGAACGCAGGTCCTGTACTGCGATTCTGGAGAAGGCGGGATTTTCGCAGACGGAAGTGTCAATACAGGAATTCCAGCGCGTGGCCGGACATCTGAAAAATCGAAAACGGGCGGACGCAGACTGAGAGAAAGGCATGGTTAATTAATATGAATTATCGTACTGATAAATATGGAAACAGGATTTCTATCCTGGGATATGGGTGCATGCGGTTTACCCAGAGCGGGGGAAAGATCGATCTGGAAAAGGCCGAAAAGGAAATTATGGAGGCATACCACGCCGGTGTCAACTATTATGATACGGCTTATGTATATGGAGGAAGCGAGGATGCGCTTGGCAGGATTTTGGAAAAGAACGGAATCCGGGATCAGGTCAGTATCGCGACAAAGCTTCCCCATTATCTGATCAAAAAAGCCGACAGTATGGAAAAATATTTTACAGAGCAGCTTCGCAGGCTGCGTACGGATCATGTGGACTACTATCTGATGCATATGCTGACGGATGTTAAGACATGGGAAAGGTTAAAGGCGCTCGGTATCGTCGAATGGCTCCGGGAAAAGAAAGAAAGCGGCGCGATTCGTCAGGTCGGATTTTCCTATCATGGGAATTCGGATATGTTCTGTGAACTTGTGGATGTTTATGACTGGGATTTCTGCCAGATACAGTATAATTATATGGACGAACATTCTCAGGCGGGCCGGAAGGGGCTTCATTATGCGGCTTCCAAAAATCTGCCGGTTGTGATTATGGAACCGCTTCGGGGAGGAAAGCTGGTAGGTCTTCTGCCGGAGGAGGCAAAGCAGCTGATGGAAGCGTATCCGGTGAAGCGCAGTCCTGCGGAATGGGCTTTCCGCTGGCTCTGGAATCAGCCGGAAGTGACCTGTGTTCTTTCCGGCATGAATTCGCTGGAAATGGTGAGAGAGAATGTAAGAACCGCATCCGATGCGCAGGCCGGCGAACTGACGAAGGCCGACGAAGATCTGCTTCAGAATGTTGTAAAGGTCATTAACGCCAGAATCAAAGTCGGCTGTACGGGCTGCCGGTACTGCATGCCCTGTCCCAAGAACGTGGATATTCCCGGAACCTTTGCGGCTTATAACAGAAAATATACCGAAGGCTCTAAGGCGGCGCTCATGGAATATTTCATGTGTACGGCGATCAGGAAGGATTCTTCCGCGGCTTCCAACTGCATCGAATGCGGCAAATGCGAGCAGCACTGTCCGCAGCATCTTGAGATCCGAAAAGAACTGAAAAATGCGAGAAAAGAGCTGGAGGGGCCGATTTACAGGATTGGGAGGAAGTTTGTGCAGTGGTTTAAGCTTTACGGGTAGGTAAGGTGAAAATGTGCATTCTAAAGGGAAGAAAGAGGTGCGCGCAGTTTGGCGCTATCGATCAGGGCCGTATGGCACATAATTTCTTAGGAGGCGCGCTTTCGCTCCGTGAAAAGCAGCAGCGGTACTAAGTTCAAAAGCGGAAAACCGCTTTTTCACTAAGTGCCGGCGCTTTTCAAGGGCCTCTGCCAGAAATTATGTGCCATACGGCCTTGGCCTGTGTACGCCGCTTTTCTTAGGAGGCACGCTTTCGCTCCGTGAAAAGCCATAGCGGAACCAAGTTCAAAAGCGAAACCAAGCTCAAAAGCGAAAAATCTGCTTGCATCGTGTGGAGAAATGTGCTAGAATACACAGGAATTGTGAAGCATACAAACGGGGAAAGTGTTGAAGGAAAATCGTTTTGGCTTTGGAATCGGTAGTCTGTGCCGGCAATTCCCGATATGGTATGATCGCATTAAGAATCTGAGATTGATATAAAAGAACAGGAAGAGGTGAAAAGATGCGGAAATAGTCTGCTTTTGAAACATGGAGATGAGAAGAAAGGAATGCGGCAGGGCGTCGGGGTGTATGGTGAATACAGCCAAACGTTCTATGAGGCGTTCTGTTCCGGTCATGTTGTCAAAAGTGGGTCGTTTTCTGTATCGCCCTCTTTTTTTGATGCCTGAAAATGATAAAATCCCGCTTTTGTATTGGAATGTGCGCCGGAACGGTATGTCCGGGGAAACGCTCTGCCAGAACAGAAAGGCGGGATTTTTATGGCTAAAATAAGCGTGTCGAATCTGACATTCTGCTATGAGGGCAGTTTTGAAAATGTATTTGAGCAGGTATCGTTTGTCATCGATACCGATTGGAAGCTTGGATTTATCGGGAGAAATGGAAAGGGGAAGACAACTTTTCTGAACCTTTTGCTCGGAAAATATGAATATCAGGGGAGCATTCAGGCCCCCGCGGCATTTGATTATTTCCCTTATCAGATCGGAGCGGAACAGCTGCAAAGATGTATGTCTGAGTTTTTGAATGAGCTGGCGCCGGATTGTGAGGAGTGGAGAGTTATTATGGAGCTTGAAAAAATGAAGATGGATGCGGAGCTGCTCTATCGTCCCTTCCGGACGCTCAGTCATGGAGAGCGCACAAGGGTGATGCTGGCTATTCTTTTTTCCAGAGATCATTATTTTCTGTTGATCGATGAGCCCACCAATCATTTGGATCAGGCATCCAGAGAGTGCGTGAAGGAATATCTCCGGGAGAAAAAGGGATTTCTGTTAGTATCCCATGACAGAGACCTGTTGGATGCCTGTGTGGACCATATTCTCGTGTTAAACCGCGTGACGATCGAGGTACAGAAGGGGAATTTTTCTTCCTGGCAGGAAAACAAGGAGCGTAAGGATGCCTTTCAGATGGCAGAGAACGAGAAGCACCGAAAAGAGATCGGTAAGCTGAAAAAAGCGGCGGAACGGGCAAGAGACTGGGCTGATAAGAATGAAAGAAGCAAAATCGGTTTTGATCCGGTAAAAGAACATGACAGGAGCGTCGGAACCAGAGCCTATATCGGCGCCAAAACGAAGAAGATGCAGAGCAGAGTCAAACAGATGGAGGAGCGGATTGGACATGAGATCGAGGAAAAGGAGGGTCTGCTTCAGGATATCGAGAATCCGGCGGATTTAAAGATCATGCCCCTGAAACATCATAAGGATATTCTGATTCGGGCAGAAAAGTATGGTCTTGGGTATGGGGAAAGAGTTCTGTTTAAGGATTTTGACTTTACACTACAGCAGGGGGAACGGGTGCTATTGCGCGGAGCGAACGGCTGCGGCAAGTCCAGCCTGATTAAAGCGATCCTGCGGGCGAACGCGCAGACGGTGGAAACGGCGGGAGAAAATACCGATGCGGAGGCTTTGGAATGGGTGGAGAGCGGCGGAAGAGAAAAATCACAAAACGGCATTTCCGTTCCCGAAGAAACCGGTATCCTGCGGACGGCCAGCGGTCTTTGCATTTCCTATATTAATCAGGATACCTCCTTTTTGCGGGGAGATTTAAGCGGTTACTGTCGAAAAGAAGGGCTGGATGAAAGTCTCCTTAAAGCGATTCTCCGCCAGCTTGATCTGGAACGGACGAGGCTTGGCGGCCGGATGGAGGAATTCTCGGAAGGACAGAAGAAAAAGGTGCTGATCGCGTCCAGTCTGTTGAGGCAGGCCCATTTGTATATCTGGGATGAACCGCTCAACTATATCGACATTTTTTCCAGAATGCAGATTGAAAACCTGCTGCTTCGCTGCCAGCCTACGATGCTGTTTGTGGAGCACGATGTCCGCTTTCAGGAGAAAATAGCGACGCGGGTAGTGGAAATGGGCTGAGCGGGCGGGTCTGGTTCTGCCGTCGGATAAGTCAGCCGGGCGGGGCGGCATGCATATCCTGGCGGAGGCCCTTGAAAAGCGCCGGCACTTAGTGAAAAAGCGGCTTTGCTGCTTTTGAACTTAGTACCGTTGCTGCTTTTCACGGAGCGGAAGCGTGCCTCCAAAGGATATGCATGCCGCCCCGCCCGGTTGCCGTCCTGCCGGCGGAATTTTCATAGACTTTGTACGCAGGTTGTGATATACTGAAAGCGGTTTTAAATTTTTCGGGCGTAACGCATACGGAGCCTGATGAACACAAAGAGTAATCATCGATTGAAAAAGGAGGAATTTTGGCAATGGCATCTACAGCTTTTTTACTTCTGGCAGGAGGTCTTGTAGTGATTCTGATTCCTGTCGTTATTTCGGTAGTTTCCGCTGTTGTTTCCGGCGTGGCGGCGGCCGTTGATGATGAAGGAGAGGACTAAACAGAAACGGAAGGTTAGCATATGAATACATTTCAGTATCAGGTAGTGAGCATTGACGGCGATTACGCGAATCTGAAACGGACGGATATCGAAAGCGACGAGCTGAAGCTGGTGGCGCGTGCGCTTCTGCCGCCGGAGATCGCTGAGGGGACAAGGCTTCTGTACGAATATATGCAGTATCAGATTCTGGACGAAAACAGCGAAGGCTGAGAGAAAGGCATGGTATTTTGATGAAAGCTTTCAAAACAGAATCCAAAATTGCGGCTGCTCTCGTGCTTCTGTTCGCGGCAGGGCTGATACCGGTTTTTCTTCTGGGAAGCTGTGCATATCCTTCTGCGGATGACTACGGTTTCAGTGCGTACAGCTATATTGCATGGGCGGATACGCATTCCGTCATACAGACGGTAAAGGGAGCCTGCGCTACGGTGGCCGAGCGCTGGTATAGCTGGCAGGGAACCTTTTCGAGTATTTTCCTGATGGCGCTTCAGCCGGGAATCTGGGGGATGTACGGACTGGTTCCGATCATGATGATCGGCATGATGAGTCTGTCCACGCTCTTTTTGCTTCATACGGTTATGGTGAAGATTCTTCATACGCGTCCTGCGGTATTTATCGGTGCATCCATGCTGTATCTTTTGCTGGCGGTGCAGTGCATGGTGGATAAAACGCAGGGCTTTTTCTGGTATAACGGGGCGGCGCATTATATTCTTCCGCATAGTGCGGCGTTATTTTTGTGCGGTCTTTTGCTTCTGCTAGTGACCGGGGAAGAAAAAAGGTCATCCCGGCTTGTTATGGCATGTCTGCTTGCTGCCTTTACAGGCGGAAGCAATTATATTACGGCCTTGATTGTGCTTGTATTGTTTGTATCGGCAATGGGATTTTTGCTGTTTCTGAAAGAAAAGAAAAAGTGTGCGCTTCTTGTACTCCCCTTTCTGTTTTTCCTGACGGCTTTTCTGGTCAATACGCTGGCACCGGGAAACGCGGTCAGACAGGAAGAAATGCTGGTGCGTCCGGGTGTGGTCAAGTCGATTCTTTTATCCTTTTATTATTGTATGGAATATGTGGTTGATACATGGTTTAACTGGACGTATCTGCTGTTTCTTCTGGCGCTTGTGCCTTTTATGTGGGAGACGGTCAGATCGTCATCCGGGCGGTTTTCCTATCCGGCGCCGCTTCTTGTGCTTTTCTGCTCATACTGTGTTTTATCCGCCATGTTCACGCCGAGTCTGTTTGCTACCGGCGATGTGGGGGGCGGCAGAGTCTTCAATATTATCTTTCTGGACTCCATGCTCTTTTTGATGCTCAATCTTTTTTACTGTATGGGATGGTTTGCCGGAAAGATGGAGGCTGCGGGCGCGGTATGGAAGGCGGAAAGCTGCTTTGAGAAAAAAGCGGTGAGGTGGTATCTGGGCGGGATTCTGTTTTTCGGCGTATTCGTCGGAGCAATGTACATGAAGGTGAATCCTGATTATTTCACGACAACATCGGCTATCCGTTCGCTTGTATCCGGCGAGGCGTCCGCCTACGGCGCGGAAACAAAGGAGCGGGAGGCACTTTTGCAGGAAGCGGCAAAGAGCGGGGAAAAGGAGATTGCGGTTCCGAGGCTGACGGTACATCCTTATCTTTTGTTCTGGAGTGATATTGAGGAGGACGCGGGGGACTGGAAGAACCAGTCCATGGCGAGATATTATCGGAAGGATGCAATTACCGGAATCGGTCAATAGAAGAAGCGCAGGACAGCGAGAGAGGGAGAAGAAGCTTTTCCGATGCATACAGAAGGAGTTTTATGGCCGGCAATACCGGAGAAAGCAGAAAATCGCGGAATGCTCGATTGTGCCGGGCGTTTGTAATGGAGCTTTGCTTGTGAAAAATGAAAGGAAAATCACAGACTGCATTCCAGCTGACAGTCGAATGGCTCGGCTTCAACATGCTTCTGATGATACAGCTGTGCCTCAACACATCCCCTTTTCCGGTAAAAGGCCTGACTTTCCACGGCGGAATGAGCGGAAATATAAAGTTTTCCGGCGCCTCTTTTTCCGGCCCAGTCCTTTGCGGCCTGAAAAAGCATTTTGCCGATGCCCTGACCGCGCATATCCTCCGAAACATGGATGTTCGACAGGTCCATGTAGCGGTGTGTGCCGCCGAAAATGTCCGGTTCGACGGAAACGAACCCTTTCAGTCTGTTTTCGAAAAAAGCGGCGTAGACAAAGCCGCCTGTCCGAATCGTATTTTTCAGGCAGGAAATCAGTGTCTTATAGTCTTCTTCGTTCCAGTCATCAATAAAAGGAGCGTCTTTAACAATCCATTTATTGTCTTCAAAACGCCAGCATTTCGTCACGACCTGATGGCGGATAAAATGCTGAAATAATTCCGGGAGGATCTCTGCCGCCGACAGGGTTCTGTATTGTATCATTTCGTTTCTCCTTTATCGTTTACAGATGGTCTGATCATTGTGACGGTCAGGGAAAGGTGTACTTTTTCCCAATACGTTGTTTTTTCTATGGATATCATATTAAAATGAGATTTGACAGATGTCAATGGAAGATGTCGTAAAATGAAAAACGGACCAAAATCGAGACGTTTTCATCAGTGTAAGGGATGTTGTATCATGTTATAATGTTATTATGAAAAATACGGACATGGAGGCTGGTTGGATGGATATGAGAATGCGGCGGTATAAGCCCTGTGATGCTGAAATCATCGCAGGCCGGATTAAGGATAAAATGGGGGAAAAGTGGAAAGTGACTGAAATGGAACGGGGGTTTTAAACAGGATGAAAAAGGTGAAAATTGTCAGTCTGTCAGGCGGCATACTTGGGGAAGATTTCGCGAAGCATGAAGTGGAGATCGGATTGCGAAGACTGAAAGAATATGGTTTGAAGGTGGAGTTTGCCGAAAATGCGCTAAAGGGGTGCAAATATTTGAAGGAACACCCTGAAGCAAGAGCAAAGGATCTGCTGAATGCCTTTGGCGATCCGGAAACGGATATGATTCTATGTGCGATAGGGGGCGATGATACCTATCGTCTTTTACCGTATCTTTTTGAGAATAATGAGTTGAAGCGTGCCGTATCGGATAAGATTTTTCTTGGATTTTCAGACACGACTATCAACCATCTGATGCTGCATAAGGTGGGTCTGAATACCTTTTACGGACAGGCCTTCCTGCCGGATGTCTGTGAGCTGGATACGGAAATGCTTCCCTATACGAGACGGTATTTTGAAGAGCTGCTTCATACCGGAACAATCCGGGAAATACGACCGAGCGAGGTGTGGTATGAGGAACGCACTGATTTTGGTGAAAGCGCCCTGGGAACGAAAAGAAACGTTCATAACAATAAGGGCTTTTGTCTTTTGCAGGGAAAGTCCGTATTTCAGGGAGAGATTCTCGGCGGCTGCATTGAGTCCATGTATGATATTTTTAACAATGACCGATATGAGGATTCTGTCCGTTTGTGTCAGAAATATCATTTATTTCCGTCGCCTGAGGATTGGAATGGAAAAATATTATTGCTTGAAACAAGTGAGGAACAGCCTGTTCCGGAAGAATACAGGAAGATGGCGCTCGCATTGAAGCAGACAGGCATATTTGAAAGAATTTCCGGTATGATATGCGGTAAGCCGATGGATGAAAAATATGCTGACGCCTACCAGAATATTTTGATGGAAGTGACAGACAATCCGGAATTGCCGATCGTGTGGGATATCAATGTAGGACATGCGACGCCAAGATGTATTATTCCGTTGGGTATTTTCGCGACGGTGGATGCCGGACGTCAGGTCATTCGTTTCAGGCAGTCGGGAAACACGCATCTTTCATAATCTGATTGTGCGGTATGGACGAAGCGGATCATTTCTGCAAAAGAGAGACAGAATCCGATGCATAAAATTTCAGCCATCAATCCATAATAAGTCAATAACAGGAAAGAGGCAAAACGATTATGTCTGCAAACAACGTAACTCTTTATTTAAAAGCGGAACAGAATATAGAACTGCAGTCAGAAGATGTTTACTTAAAGGACATCGGGAAACTGACATGTACGGACGAGACCGTACTGAACAGGGTCAGGAGCATTAAACTGCATCATTTCAAAAAGGATGCTCCGCAGAGGCAGGTCATCAGTATTTTAAAAGTAATCGAAGAAATCAATAAAGTTTATCCGAATATCACCGTGGAGAATCTCGGTGAAGCGGATATTCTGCTTGAGCACATCAACGTAGACCGGCATAAAGGACCGATTCAGACCGTTAAAATCATTTTCGTATCCCTTATCGCCTTTTTCGGTACGGCCTTTACCATTATGGCATTTCACAATGATATCGGAATCAATGAGGTATTTAAAAAGGTGCATGAGATGGTCATGGGTCAGGCGGGTGACGGCTATGGCATTCTGGAGCTCAGTTATTCCATCGGGCTGGCTGTCGGGATCATTACCTTTTTTAATCACATCGGCGGCAGACGGATCACCAAGGACCCTACTCCCATCGAGGTGGAAATGCGGGTTTATGAAACGGATGTCAATAAGGCGTTGATCGAAACTGCGGACAGGGAAGGGAAAGTGTTGGATGTTCATTAGACAGGTCTTCATGGCAGTGCTTGGCGCAAGCTTTGGATTTATCGTATCGGGCGGCGTGTTTACGGTACTGATCTCCGTCGGACTGATACCGAGGTTTGCAGGAAAAATGCATATCGCAAGGCATATTTTTGTGCTGGAGGAGATGGTGGTTCTGGGAACCCTCGTGGGAGATTTCCTCAGTGTATTCAGCGATTACGGGAAAATAGGAGAATGGGTGCTTTCCCGTCAGATATTCGGTGTGCGGGCGACGGAAGGAGTCTGGCATGCGGCAGGAAATGTACTTCTGATCCTGTTTGGCATTTTTTCCGGCATATTCGTAGGCTGTCTGGCGCTTGCAATCGCGGAAATGCTGAATACGATTCCGATTTTCGCAAGGAGGATCGGGTTCCGGCATGGTCTGGGAATTGCCATTCTTGCCGTGGCGCTCGGTAAGCTTGTGGGAAGCCTGATTTATTTTACACAGGCGGTATATCTGTACGGATGAGAATGTTCTGAAAACGGACGATTTTCCGGACAGGCCTGCCTGCTCAGGATTTTGGATGCGTGCAGGAATGAGACCGGCGGGAGCAGGTAATATTTGATGATTGTGAAAAGGAAGGAGCATAACCACAATGGAAAACGAAAGGATGAAAACGGAAGCGACGGAAATGAAAGCGACGGAAGCGAAAATGTCGGAAACCGAAACAAAGGAAGCCGAAAAGCAGCAGTATCAGGAGCATGTGAAAAAGGTGACGCCGACGCGCAGCCTTTTCGTGCAGATGGCAAAGGCTTTTCTGGTGGGAGGCGTGATCTGTTGTATCGGACAGTTTATTCTGAATTACGCGGTAAACCGGGCCGGACTGGATAAGGAGACGGCGGGGGCCTGGTGTTCCATGCTGCTCGTTTTGCTGAGCGTTGTGCTGACAGGCTTTAATATCTATCCGAAGCTGGTCGAATGGGGCGGTGCGGGCGCGCTTGTACCGATTACCGGATTTGCCAATTCCGTTTCGGCTCCGGCGATCGAGTATCAAAAGGAAGGACAGGTATTCGGCATTGGCTGTAAGATTTTCACGATTGCCGGACCGGTGATTCTTTACGGCATTTTTACGAGCTGGGCGCTGGGCGTGATTTACTGGCTGTTCCGGTAACGAAAGCCCTCCTGCACGTCGGACGGGGCAGCTGCGTCCCCAACGCCGCCTGATGGAAATCCTTATATATCCTGCTGACAAAAAAAGGAAAATCCGCTATAATGAATGAAGGTAATGGTCTTATCGTCCGGAAAGGATGCATTGGACGGCGCGGTAACAGGATGGCCGGTTAAAGAGCCGTCCTGTTCGGATATATGGCAGACAACGGGGTTATGAATATGGAGGAGGATATGGATATGAACAAAAACAGTTTTGCGGTTACACCGCCGATGGGGTGGAACAGCTACGATTATTATGATACGACTGTCAATGAAGAGCAGATCAGAGCCAATGCGGATTATATGGCGGCACATTTGAAGGAATTCGGGTGGGAATATATCGTGGTGGATATCGAATGGTATTCCAACGATGCCGGTGCGAAGCGTGACCGGTTTCAGTATATTCCGTTCGGAGATATCGAGATGGATGCTTATGGCAGGCTTCAGCCGAGTCCGGGCAGATTTCCGTCTTCCGCGGGCGGAAAAGGTTTTGCGCCGCTTGCGGAGTACATACACAGCCTCGGCTTGAAATTCGGCATTCATATCATGCGCGGGATTCCGCGGAAAGCGGCTCATGAGAACTGTCCGGTTCTTGGAACGGAGGAAACGGCTGCCGATGTGGCGGACCCTTCTTCCATCTGTATCTGGAACCCGGATATGTATGGCGTGGTGGATTCGGAAGCCGGTCAGGCCTATTATGACTCTCTGCTTTCCATGTATGCGGCATGGGGCGTGGATTATATCAAGTGCGACGATATCTGTGACAGCAGGCTGTATCGGGAAGAGCCCTTTTCAGGATGGGAAGAGACGAGAATGCTCCACCGTGCCATAGCAAAATGCGGCAGACCGATCGTTTTAAGCCTTTCTCCCGGACCGGCCCATATTGACCGGGCGTGGGAATACTGCCGGTATGCGAATATGTGGCGGATTACCGACGACTTCTGGGATGACTGGAAACTGTTAAAAGCGATGTTTTTCCGTTGTGAGATGTGGCAGGATCATGTGAGAGAAGGCTGTTTCCCGGACTGCGATATGCTTCCGGTGGGCCGGCTGGGCAGGGGCTTTGGACAGGAGCGGGAGACGAATTTCACGAAAGAAGAACAGAAGACGATGATGACGCTCTGGTGCATGTTCCGTTCTCCCTTAATGATCGGCGCGGAGCTGACCCTGTTGGATGACTGGACCTTATCCCTTTTTACGAATCGGGAGCTGCTCGACTGTATGGGAGAAAACTGCCGGGGAACGCAGATTATGCGGACCGGAGAGCAGGCGGTCTGGATCAATGAGGATTCCGTATCCGGCAGACTGTGCGTTGCGCTGTTCAACCTCGGCGATGAGGAGAGGGTGATCTGTGTAACGCCGGAGGAACTGAGGGAAGGCGGAAGGTTTCTGACAGACACAGAAACAGGAAACGATAAGACACTGTATGAGCTCTGGACGAAGGAAGAGAGCCGTACGGTATCCGGCAGAATAGAGGCACCCGTTCCGGCACATGGCGTCAGGGTTTATCAGGTGGGTTGATGAGAATCTCCTATGAAATTTCCTGGCATACGGCAGTTTCTGTTCTGCTCTTTATAATCGGTATGCTGATTGGCATGAGAGGTTTTGGCGTGCTGTACGGTTCCAATCATGCATCCGGGTTCCCGAATCTGGACCGGACGGCCTGCCGGGAAGGAAAATATGTTTCCGGTGAGATTGACAGCTGTCTGGTCAAACAGATAACGACGGCAGGCGCCGGGCGGTTTTGGGGTGAATCAGGCACATTGCTCAGGGCCGGGAAGGAATATCATTTTTATACGATTCCCATCGCGGACGGTCAGTATATTCAGATCATGGCATGGAAAAAGGAGACGACGGAAGCGCTGCAGGAGCTGGTAAAGGAAGAAAGAGAGACGGTTTCCTTTACGGGCGTGATCGCGGCGCATCCGCTTGAGATTTCCCTGCACTGGTATCAGGGGATACCGGGATTTCAGCCGGAAACGCTCGTACAGGAATATGTGCTGCGGGAAACAGATCCGGAGAGCGGTAAAAACCTTCTGATTGTCGGCGGCATCGTCCTTTTTACGGCCGTTTTGCTTTATTGGCAGAGCGGCGGTATCAAAAGGCGCGTGCTGGAGCCGGAGCGCTTTGATAAGATCGAACGTTTTTATGCGGATTCCTATAATAAAGAGAACGAGCTGGCACTGGAGCGCAGCAGAATGAGCAGGCTGATGAGTCGGAAAAGGTCTTTTAAAATCCGGGGGGCAGCAGGCGGTTTCTGTCTGCCTGTGGGGATATTGCTGGTCATGTCCGCGCATTTCCATGAGGGGAA
>CALDLG010000100.1 GCA_937910785.1 uncultured Lachnospiraceae bacterium
CTACAACGTTCCGGCATCTGAAACCTGGAAGGCGGGTGAGCCGACGCAGGCGGCGGTGGAGGAGCTGACCTATGTCCTGAATACGAAGACGAAGAAGTTCCACAGGCCGACCTGTAATTCTCTGCCCACGGTGAACCGGAGGGATACGTCAGAGAGCCGGGAGAATGTAATCGCACAGGGATATGAGCCCTGTAAGAGATGCAATCCGTAAGGAGAAGGAAACCGGAGGAAGAAAGATATCCGGACGAAAGCCGGATAAAGAAACGCCGGCGGAGAAAAACTGTAATTCCGTATTGTCAAAATTTTGTCAATGTGGTATGATGACACCGTATTGTATCTCGTTTAAGAGAATAATAACAGGAGGAAACGTACCATGAAAAATGAAAAAAACTATGAACTGGTGCTGACGGCACTGTTCACCGCCATTATTGTGATAATGGCATTCACACCCCTGGGATATATCCCGCTTATTGTCATCAATGCGACGATTATTCATATCCCTGTCATCCTGGGAGCGCTATTTCTCGGACCGAAGAAAGGTGCATTTTTGGGATTCGTATTTGGTTTCACAAGTTTTATCAACAACACATTTAATCCGGTTACCCCGTCGGCTTTTGTATTTTCACCGGTGCTTGCGGCGAATGTCGTGGGCATTTCCGGTATTTTCAAGAGCCTTTATATCTGCTTTGTTCCAAGGATTCTGGCAGGCGTCGTTCCATACTATGTCTATCGGCTGATCCACAGACTGCTAAAGGGAGGACAGAGGGCATGGCGCATCGTGATTAACCTTGCGGCATCTCTGATTCTGCTGTTTTCCTTATACGCCCTGTTGCACCGTCTGCTACAGGGAAAAGTAAACGGCGGACTCAGCACGACGATCAGTCTGATATCGGGGATTGCGGCGGGCATTCTTTTATTTGCCGCGCTGTCTTTTGCAGGATATAAAAAGGGTTCTACCAATATTGCGCTTGCTTATGCGGGACTGTCGGGCGCATTCACCAATACGTTGTTTGTTATGAGCGGCATTTTTATTCTGTATAAGGATGCCTATGCACAGGCTCTCGGCATCGCCGGGGAGGCGGTATTTAACACGATCATGGGTATTATCAGCTTTAACGGCGTCGTTGAAGCCGTTGTTGCCGCTATTATCGTGGGAGGCGTGGGGCTTGCGCTGATGAAAATAAAGCCCATAAAGGGGCAGTAAAGGAAACGGAAGTGTTACAGGAAAGGAGTACGGGGAAATGATACTGGCAGTGGATATCGGCAATACGAACATTGTGATTGGCTGCATTGAACAGGAAAAGATTTATTTTGTGGAGAGGACTTCGACGAATATCGCGAAGACAGAGCTTGAATATGTGGTGGAATTCAAGATTCTTCTGGAGCTGTATCGGATCGATATCAAAGAAATCACGGGCTGCATCATTTCTTCCGTCGTGCCTCCGCTCAACAATATTGTCCGGTCGGCCATCGAAAAGCTTCTGCATATCGCGCCGCTTTTCGTGGGACCGGGCGTGAAAAACGGACTGAATATTCTGATGGATAATCCCGCCCAGGTGGGCTCCGATCTGATCGTCAACGCGGTGGCCGGATTACAGTATTACGGCGCGCCCCTGATTCTGATCGATATGGGGACCGCTACGACAATCAGTGTGGTGGATGCGAAGCGAAATTATGTCGGCGGCATGATTCTGCCGGGAGTAAAGGTATCTCTGGATTCTCTTGTCAACCGGACTTCCCAGCTTCCCAAAATCAGTCTGGAAGCGCCAAAGAAGGTAATCGGCAGAAATACCATCGATTGTATGAAGAGCGGTATCGTTATGGGGCAGGCATCCTGTCTGGATGGTATGATTGAGCGAATCTTTGAGGAACTGGGATATGAGGCTGCAGTCGTAGCCACCGGAGGTCTTGCGGGATGTATCGTTCCTCATTGTAAGAAAAAAATTATTCATGACAACGAACTCACGTTAAAGGGACTCGGCCTGATTTATCAGAAAAACGCGGAGTAACAGATTGGGGAAGAAGGGAAAAGGTTGAAAGAAAAGCATTTTCAACTACTGAATTTGAGTGTCTGCTAAAGCAGACAGATGGGAGTAAAGATGTTAAAGGGAAAACATATCGTACTCGGCGTGACGGGCAGCATCGCAGCCTATAAGACAGCAATGCTCGCAAGCATGTTAAAGAAGCGGGGCGCGGATATTACCGTGATCATGACGCAGAATGCGACAAATTTTATGAATCCGATTACGTTTGAAAGTCTGACGGGGAATAAATGCCTGATTGATACGTTTGACCGGAATTTTCAATTCAATGTGGAGCATGTGGCTCTGGCAAAGCTGGCGGATGTGGTGATGATTGCGCCGGCTTCCGCCAATGTGATCGCCAAAGTGGCCCATGGCATTGCGGACGATATGCTGACAACGACACTGCTTGCCTGTCAGTGCCCCAAAATCTTCGCGCCGGCCATGAATACGAGGATGTATCAGAATCCTGTCGTACAGGACAATATGAAGCTGCTTTCGCATTACGGCATGGAAGTAATCACACCGGCATCCGGCTATCTGGCCTGCGGCGATACGGGAGAAGGAAAGATGCCGGAGCCGGAGCTTCTGTTTGAATATATCGTCAGAGCCCTGTATCCGAAAGACATGCAGGGGATCAGCGTATTGGTAACGGCCGGAGCCACACGGGAGAAAATTGACCCGGTGCGTTATATCACAAATCATTCCACCGGGAAAATGGGATATGCCATCGCGCGGGCAGCGATGCTGCGCGGCGCAAAGGTCACGCTGGTGAGCGGAAAGACAGAGCTTGAGCCGCCGATGGGAGTTCACGTCATCGATGTCGAATCCGCGGCGGACATGGCAGAGGCGGTAAAGGCTCACGCCAAAACGCAGGATATGATTATCAAGGCCGCCGCAGTGGCGGATTACCGTCCAAAGCATGCGGCGGACGAGAAGGTAAAGAAAAAAGACGACGAGATGTCATTGGAGCTGGAACGAACCGAGGATATTCTCGGCTATCTTGGCAGCCATAAGATGCCGGGGCAGTTCTTATGCGGTTTTTCTATGGAAACGGAGCATATGCTGGAGAATTCAAGAAAGAAGCTGGAGAAAAAGAATCTGGATCTGATCGTTGCCAACAATCTGAAACAGGAGGGAGCGGGCTTCGGGACGGATACGAATATCGTTACGCTGATTTCCGAAGAGGATACCGTACAGCTTCCGCTTATGAGCAAGGAAGAGGTTGCGGACCGGCTGCTTTCCTATATTATCGGCAAACGGAAGCATAAGAACGGGGGCGGAGTATGATACAGGATTTGACGGTGGGAGATTCCCGAAAGGTTCTGCTGCAATATACCATACCGATGTTTATCAGCGTGGCTTTTCAGCAGATCTATAATATAGCGGACAGTATGATTGCCGGAAAATTTGCCGGAAAAGAGGCGCTCGCTGCGGTGGGCGCTTCTTATCCGATTACCATGATCTTCATGGCGGTGGCGGTCGGATGTAATATCGGCTGCTCGGTTATCATTTCCCAGCTGTTCGGTGCCAGATCGTACCGGAAGCTGAAAACGGCGGTTTCGACGACGCTGCTTACCGGATTTTTGCTGTCGGCGCTTTTAACGATTGTGGGCCTGCTTACCACGCCGGCGATGATGCGGATGATTCAGACACCGGATAATATTTTTGGGGACGGGGCATTATATCTGAGAATCTATATCGGCGGCTTTGTATTTCTTTTTCTTTACAATGTTACGACGGGAATGTTCAATTCGCTGGGGGATTCCAAAACACCGCTTTATTTTCTGATCGGTTCCTCCATAGGAAATATTCTGCTTGATCTGCTGTTCGTGGCGGTATTTCACTGGGGCGTGGCCGGTGTGGCATGGGCAACCTTTCTCGCACAGGGAGCGGCCTGTGTGCTGGCGCTTCTGGCTTTCTGGCGCAGACTCGCGGAAGTGGAGACGGAGGGAAAGGCGGAGCTTTTTTCTCCGGAGATATTGGGGAAGATCGCGGTGGTAGCCGTTCCGAGTATTTTGCAGCAGAGCTTTATCTCCATCGGAAATATCTTCATTCAGGGACTGGTCAATTCCTATGGTTCCGATGTGATTGCCGGATATTCTGCGGCGGTGAAGCTGAATACCTTCCTGATTACAGGGCTGACGACTCTTGGTAACGGCATATCCGGCTTTACCGCACAGAATCTCGGAGCAGGGCGGCCTGCGCGTATCCGGGAAGGATATCTTGCCGGGATTAAGATGGCCGTCTGCGTGACCATCCCCTTTTTTCTCGGATTCTTCTTTTTCGGAAGAGCAATGATGCTACTGTTTATGGAAAGCGGGAGCGGACCGGCGATGGAAACCGGCGTTCTGTTTCTGCGAATTGTGTCACCTTTTTATTTCGTGATAGCAATCAAGCTGATTGCGGACGGGGTCCTGCGCGGGACGGAGTCGATGCGCTATTTTATGATAGCGACGTTTACGGACCTGATTCTGAGGGTGATTCTCGCCTACATCTTTTCCGCATGGTTTGAGACGGCGGGCATCTGGATGTCATGGCCGGCCGGCTGGTGCGTGGGGACAGTCCTGTCGTTTGTATTCTACGGAAAAGTGGTGAAAAAGCTGGCGGAGAAAGACGCCGGGAATTGAAAGCAGGTATGGAAAAGGCAGTGGGAAAATCCGACATGAAAAAGGCGGCAGGAAATGCCAATAGGGGAAAGCCGGCATGAAGCGCGCGAAAAGCCGAATGGAAAGAACGGAAAAAAGAATGGAAAGAGAGAGGAAGACTGCGTATGAGAATCGGGATGGGCTATGACGTACATCGTCTTACGACTGACAGGAAATTAATAATTGGCGGGGAGGAGATTGCGTATGAAAAAGGACTTCTCGGCCATTCGGATGCCGATGTTCTTCTGCATGCCATAATGGATGCGCTTCTTGGAGCGGCGGCGCTTGGAGATATCGGAAAGCATTTCCCGGATACGGACCCGGCCTGGCTGGGGATTTCATCCGTAAAACTTCTGGAGCATGTGGGCGGACTGCTGGAGGAACATCTTTTTCTGATTGAGAACATTGATGCGACGATTATTGCGCAGGCGCCGAAGATGCGTCCACATATCGATGCGATGCGCCGGAACATTGCCGATGCATTGCATATCGGGATTTCGCAGGTGAATGTTAAGGCGACGACGGAAGAAGGGCTTGGTTTTACCGGAAGCGGAGAAGGCATTTCGGCGCAGGCTGTCTGCATGCTCACGTCTCCCGCAGAGCTTTATGACCGGGACGTAACGAAGCATGGGGAGTGCGCATCCTGTCCCGGCTGCACCGGCCGATAGAATCTTGCCAAAACCTGCATAATATGCTACTATGCTTGAATAGAATACCGTTGTCCGGGAGGAGACATTATGAAGTATAAAACCCTGATTACAGGAAAAAATACGCCTCTGATTGATGATTTCTTTATTCAGATGGACGATTCTTTTGAAGTGATTTCCACTTCTTCACGTTTTAATGATATTACCCGGCACATGAAGTATTTTAAGCCGGAACTTCTTGTATATTGTCTCAATAACGAAACGAGAGAGAACATGAATCAGATGATTCATGTAAAAAATATTTTGAGAAAAAGCGGTGCGCCTTTTGTTGTAATCGGCGCCAAAAACGAGTGTGATGAGTTTGAACGGCTGACCGTTGATGTGGCGAATCTGACGATTGTGAAACCCTATACATCCGCTTCCATTCAGGAGGAACTGAAAAAGTTTATGGAAGAGTGGCAGTTATATCATGGCGGCAGCGATTCAAAGCCGAGGGAACCGGAGATTTCCATTTCCGAAAAGGATGTGGAGGCAAAGCTCGCAGAACTGCGGGAAGCTTTTCATATTGAGAAGGAGCCTGATACGCATTCGAAATTTTCAGGTTCGGCCGGTTTTCAGATGAAACATGCGGCGCCGGTGGCTTCTGCGTCGCAGCGTATGCATATTCTGGTAGTGGATGATGATCCGCTGATGTTGAAAATGTTAAAGGAGCAGCTCAGGGAAGATTATGATGTGGCGACTGCCGTCAGCGGTAAGATTGCCATGAAATTTCTGGAGCGTAAGAAGACGAATCTGATTCTGCTCGATTATGAAATGCCCGGTGAGAACGGGCCTGAAATTTTGGAGAAGCTGCGTGCTGACGAGGCTACGAAAGACGTGCCGGTCATTTTCCTGACAGGGGTGTCGGACCGCGATAAAATTCAGGAGGCGCTTGCCTTAAAGCCGCAAAGTTATCTGTTAAAGCCGGTCGATCATGAGAAGTTAAAGAACGCGATTACGAAGATTATCGGTTGACCTCAGGGCAGGATGAGAAAAGGGCATGGTTACAAAAATGAAATATGACTTGTATTTAACCGATCTGATCAGCAGGGAAACTCTCCAGAAGATGCAGGATGCATTTGCAAGGCTGACCGGAATGTCTGTTATTACGACGGATGCAAATGGCATTGCGGTAACGGAAGGCTCAAATTTTTCCGAGTTCTGCAGCAATTATATGAGGAACTCACCGATCGGATGTATGCTCTGCGCGCAGAGCAATAAGGCGGGAGCCGAACTGGCCCTGACGAACGGAAGGGCTATCGTATATCCCTGTTATTCGGGACTGATGAATTTCGCTTCGCCGATTATGGTCGAAGGAAGGCTTGTGGGCTGCGTGATCGGCGGTCAGGTTCTTACGCAGCTTCCGGACCCGGTGAAAGTGAAAATCATCGCGGCCGAGACCGGGGCTGAGCCGGAAGAATATCTGGCGGCCTATCAAAAAGTGAAAATTGTGGAGCAGAAGGAGCTCGACAATGCCGCGGAGCTTCTTTCTACGATGGTGGAACTGCTGTCCGATATGGCAAATAATGAATATCTCGTACATCAGGCCAAAGCGGATCTGGAAAGAACATCCAATATGAAATCCGATTTTCTTGCCAATATGAGTCATGAGATCCGTACGCCCATGAACGCGGTAATCGGAATGGCGGAGATGGCGCTGCGGGAGGAGCTTCCGGTGGCGGCCAGAAATTATATCAACCAGATCAAGGAAGCCGGAAAATCTCTGTTGACGATTATCAATGACATTCTCGACTTTTCCAAGATAGAATCCGGTAAGATGGATATCAATGTGGAAGCGTACGAACCAATGTCTGTTGTCAGTGATGTTGCCAACATCGTCATGACAAGGCTGAAAGGTAAGGATGTTGAACTGATTCTGGATATTTCTCCGAATCTGCCCAATAAACTGCTGGGAGACAATATCAGGATCAAACAGGTGCTGCTCAATATCGCAAACAATGCCGCGAAGTTTACAAACGTCGGAAAAATCACGCTGAAAATGGATTATCATCAGATCGATGACGGAAACATTGAGCTGAATATTTCCGTGGAGGATACCGGAATCGGGATCAAAAAGGAAGACCGTTCCAAACTGTTTCGTTCATTTCAGCAGCTTGACAGCAAACGGAACCGGAATATTGAAGGCACGGGGCTTGGCCTTGCGATTTCCAAACAGCTTCTGCATCTGATGGAGGGCGATATCTGGGTGGAGAGCGAATATGAAAAGGGAAGCAGGTTTTCTTTTGTGATACCCCAGAAGGTGGTGGACAAAACCCCCTGTATCAGCGTAAAGGACCCGGATTCCAAGCTTGCGGTGAGCCTGATTTCCAATGATTATATCAGAGAACGTTTTCGGAAGGACGTGGAGAGCCTTGGTGTGGAATATCAGGAAATTCATTCCGACGAGGCGCTTGTCGATTTAAGGACCGAAAAAAAATGTTTTCTTTTTATTGACCGGCCCATGTTCTCAGCCGTGGCCGAGGCGTTTGTCAAAAGGAATCCGCAGATAGCGGCGGTTCTTTTGATCGATTTCTTTGATACGGCCAGATACGAAGCCGAGAATCTTTTTGTGGTGAAAAAACCGCTTTTCGTACTTTCGACTGCCATGATACTGAATGAGGAAAATGCGCAGTTTGAGGACGGCAATGCGGAAGGGAGCGAATTCGATTTTATAGCGCCCGATGCGGAAGTTCTGATTGTAGATGACAACGCGGTGAATCTGACGGTGGCGGAAGGGCTGTTAGAGCCTCTTAAAATGCATGTCGATACGGCGGCCAGCGGAAAAGAGGCCATCGATAAGATCGGAAGATTTCATTACGATATTGTGTTTATGGATCATATGATGCCGGAGCTGGACGGTGTGGAAACGACCCGTATTATCCGGCGTTTCCATCAGGAATACAATGATGTGCCGATCATTGCCCTGACAGCCAATGCGGTGGAGGGGACCAAGGAAAGGTTCTGCCAGGAAGGCATGAATGATTTCGTTGCCAAGCCGATCGAGCTGCGGATTCTGATATCGAAGGTAAGGCAATGGCTTCCGATCGAAAAGATACAGAAGGTGCATATGCCGGGAACCGCGCCGAGGGAGACGAAGGCGGCCAATATCGTTGTGGGCGATCTGGATGTGGCTTATGCGCTCAGATTCCTTGGGACCGAGGAACTTTTCTGGTCTGTGCTGAAAGTATATTATAAGGCAATCGAAAAGAAAGCAAAACTGATCAAGGCACTGGAGGAAGAGGAAAACTGGACCGATTATACGATCGAGGTTCATGCGCTGAAAAGCTCATCCAAGCAGATCGGAGCCATATCTTTGTCCGAACGGGCCGCGGCGTTAGAAAAGGCGGGCAATGCGAGGGATTCCGAATTTATACATAAGAATACGGACAGACTTCTGGATCAGTATCTGGGTTACCGGTTTGTGTTTAAACCGTTCCTTCCGGCCGAAAAAGCGGAAGAGGCAGGAAAGGATCATATATCGGCAGCAGGACTGCAGCGGCATTTTTCGGATATGCGAATGGCGCTTGAGGATCTGGAAATGGACCGGATGGAGGAAGTCATTCGTGAAATGAACCATTATCATTATGAAGACTGGCAGGAGGAAATGTATGCACGCCTGAAGGACGCGGTGGAAGAAATCGATGTGGATAGCTGCGAGACGATTCTGCGGGAATGGGAAAATGAGCTGTCGGCCATCTGAAAGGAAAAGGATGAATGATCGGAATGACTGGCAGAAAAAAAGAAGCTGCATATTCTGCATTATATAGGATGAGGGAAAGGCTTGGTTATGATGGGACTTATCAGCCATATACAGGAAGAAATAAGGATCATAAGAGAACGTGATCCGGCGATTCACTCCAATATGGAGGTATTTCTTTATCCGAGTTTCAAGGTAATGCTTTATTACCGCGCTGCCCACCGGCTGTATGAAAAAAAACATTTTTTTCTGGCAAGGTGGATTTCTCAGAAGGGCGCGAGAAAAACGGGAATTGAGATTCATCCGGGCGCGCAGATCGGGAAAGGCTTTTTCATCGATCATGGCAACGGTGTTATCATCGGAGAGACAACTGTTATCGGGGATAATGTGACACTATATCAGGGGGTGACGCTTGGCGGTACGGGAAAGGAACAGGGTAAGCGGCATCCGACCATCGGAAACAATGTCATGATCAGTACGGGAGCGAAGGTACTTGGCTCCTTTGCCATCGGAGATAACAGTAAAATCGGCGCGGGAAGCGTGGTGCTGAAGGAGGTGCCGCCGGATTCCACGGTGGTTGGTGTGCCGGGAAGAGTGGTAAAACGGCATAATGTCGCGCTTCCGCAGGAAGAACTGGATCAGGTTCATCTGCCCGACCCGGTTATGGAGGATCTGGCGCAGCTGCAGCATGAAAATGAGAAACTGGCCAACCGGCTGATTGATCTGGAACAGGAGGTACACCGGCTGAGAAAGGGTATGGATATTTTATGAAAATCTACAATACGTTATCGAAGAAAAAGGAAGAATTTGAGCCGCATGAACCGGGAAAGGTGAGTATGTATGTGTGCGGTCCTACCGTTTATAATCTGATTCATATCGGAAACGCCAGACCGATGATTGTTTTCGATACGGTAAGAAGATATATGGAATATAAGGGCTGGCAGGTCAATTATGTATCCAATTTTACGGATGTGGACGACAAAATCATCAAAAAGGCGCAGGAGGAGGGCGTGGAGCCTTCCGTCATTTCCGAGCGGTACATTGAGGAATGTAAAAAGGACATGAAAGCCCTGAATGTAAAAACGGCAACGGTCCATCCGAAGGCCACACAGGAAATCGACGGAATGCTTCATATGATCGAAACGCTTCTTAAAAAAGGGCATGCCTATGTGGCGGAAGACGGGACCGTTTATTTTAAGACGAGAAGCTTCCGGGAATATGGAAAGCTGTCCCATAAAAATCTGGATGATCTGCGGGGCGGGAATCGTTCCCTGCTCGTATCCGGAGAGGATCAGAAGGAAGACCCGCTCGACTTCGTGCTCTGGAAACCGAAGAAGGAAGGGGAGCCTTACTGGGAATCCCCCTGGTGCGAAGGGCGGCCGGGCTGGCATATCGAATGCTCCGTCATGAGCAAAAAGTATCTGGGAGACGAGATCGACATTCACGCGGGCGGAGAGGACCTGATTTTCCCGCATCACGAGAATGAAATCGCGCAGTCCGAGGCGGCGAACGGAAAGACCTTTGCCAGATACTGGATGCATAACGGGTTCTTAAATATTGACAATAAGAAAATGTCCAAATCCGAAGGAAACTTTTTTACGGTCAGGGATATCGGTGAAAAATATGATCTGCAGGTGCTGCGTTTCTTCATGCTGTCAGCGCATTACAGAAGTCCGCTCAATTTCAGCGCGGAGCTGATGGAGGCGGCCAGGAACGGCTATGAGAGGATTGTGACGAGCGTTTCCAACCTGAATTATCTGTCGGAGCGGGCACAGGGAGAGGCGCCTGTGGGCGAAGAAGAAAAGCTTCTCCGGGAAGCAGAAGGATATGTCAGAAAATTCGAGGCGGCAATGGAAGATGACTTTAATACGGCCGATGCGGTTTCCGCAATCTTCGAACTGGTTAAATTCGCCAATACCCATGCGTCCGAAGAAAGCAGCAGGGCTTTTATCAGGGCATTAAAAGAAGAGATTATAAAGCTTTCCGATATCTGTGGTCTGATCGTTGAGAAGGCGGATGAGATTCTGGACAGTGAGATCGAACAGCTGATAGAAGAACGTCAGGCGGCAAGAAAGGCGAAAAATTTCGCAAGGGCGGATGAGATCCGTTCTCTGCTTTCCGATCGCGGAATTCTTCTGGAGGATACCAGAGAAGGAGTAAAATGGAAGAGAGCTTAACGCTGTTGGCGGCGGTGAAACAGAAATTCGAATGTGGGGAGGTGGATATCAGAACATATTCACCTCTTACCCTTGCCTATATCGGCGATGCGATTTACGATCTGATCATCCGGACCGTCGTGGTGGAGCGGGCTAACCGTCCGGCCAATAAACTGCACAAAACGGTTATCCGTTATGTCAATGCGGGCACACAGGCCCGGATGAGCGAGGCGCTTGAGGAGGAACTGACGGAGGAGGAGAGAGCGGTTTATCACCGGGGCAGAAATGCCAAATCCTATACATCCGCCAAGAATGCTTCGATTGCCGATTACCGGAAAGCGACAGGACTGGAGGCATTGTTCGGCTACCTGTATCTTCTTGGGGAGACGGACAGGCTCCTTACGCTGGTGAAGGCAGCTTTTGATAAGATGGAAATGAAATTGTAGAAAGGTCTGAATCGTAACATGGGATATACGGAAATGATGATAGAGGGAAGAAATGCGGTGCTCGAAGCATTTCGTTCCGGAAAAACGGTGGATAAGCTTTATGTGCTGGACGGCTGTCAGGACGGACCGGTCCTGACGATTAAGCGGGAGGCGAAAAAACAGAACAGCCTGATCAAATATGTTACAAAGGAACGGCTTGATCAGCTTTCGGAGACCGGAAAGCATCAGGGCGTGATTGCATGCACCTCGGCATATCGGTACGCGGAGGTGGAGGACATGCTCGCGAAGGCAGAAGAGAAGGGCGAACCGCCGTTTCTTTTGCTGCTCGATAATATAGAAGATCCGCATAATCTCGGCGCTATGATCCGGACGGCGAATCAGGTCGGAGCGCATGGCGTTATTATTCCGAAGAACCGGGCCGTAGGGCTGACGGCAGCAGTAGCGAGGGCATCTGCCGGCGCTCTGAATTATACGCCGGTAGCGAAGGTGACGAATCTGGGTCAGACGATCGAAGAGCTGAAAAAGAAAGGACTCTGGTTCGTCTGTGCCGATATGGATGGCACAACCATGTATGAGCTGGATTTAAAAGGACCGATCGGGCTGGTCATCGGCAGCGAAGGAGACGGTGTGGGGAGACTCGTAAAGGAAAAGTGTGATTTTACCGCATCGATTCCGATGAAAGGAGATATCGATTCTCTGAACGCATCCGTAGCGGCGGGGGTTCTTGCATATGAAATCGTAAGGCAGCGGTTTGGTTACGGCAAAACGCTCTGATATGGACGGTTAGGTGAATGAAAAAATTACAGGATTATTTATTGATCGGAATATTTATCATGACTGCCCTTCTGGCGGCGGTTGCCGGACTGAAGGTTTATTCCGGTTATATGGAGGAAAGAAAAGCGGAAGAAGCGCGCTTTCAGCAGTATCGGGAAGAGATTCTGGCAAGAAATGCGGAGGCACAGGACCGGGTCCGGGAAATGCAGATTGAAATCATTCAAATGCAGGAGGATACGGAGATTCTTCAGATGTTTATTGACGAGGCAGTCAATGCCGCGAATGAAGTACAGAGCCGGAAGGAAGCGGGAGCCGCGGACGGAACTGTTTCGGACACGCAGGCTGGCTCCGTTTCGGACGGAGGTGTGCCCGTCCTGTCGGAAGCTGTCTCCGGAAACGGCCTTCCGGAAACGGGGGATTCCGGCCATCGTTCTGTATCAGGAAATGGATACGGGTCAGGAAGCGTGTCGGGCAATGATACGGTGTCCGGAAACGGAAGCGTGTCAGGGAATAGTACGGTGTCCGGAAACGGGACCGTATCGGGAAATGGCACGGTGTCCGGCAACGAAACCGTATCCGGAAACGGAAGCATATCGGGAAACGGCATCGGAGGTTTTCCGTCGGGCAGTGTTTCCGGTAATGACGGCAGTGTCATGAGTCTGGAAGAAAAAAGGGCGCTGCGCACCTCCTATCAGGAAACACAGGAGATCAATCAGGCGGACCGGGAGTGGATTGCAGAAAACCAGTACGATTTTTCCGGCATGAAAATTGCCTGCCTTGGCGACAGCATTACGAAAGCGGCAAATCTGGAGGGAGAGGAAAATTATGAGCAGTATGCCTATCCCGCCAGACTGAAAGAGCTGCTGGGAGCGGAAGAGGTTTATAATCTGGGAATCGGTGGTTCCTCCATCGGCAGATACTGGGCCGACGCTTTCGTAGACCGTTATACGGAGATTCCTGAGGACAGCGATATTATCATCGTTATGGGAGGTACCAATGACGGATTCTGCGTGTCCGATCAGGAATTCGGCAGTCTGGAAGAGAGGGCCTATCACACCTTCTGCGGCGATCTGAATGAGTTAATGGGCGGACTTCGGGAGAATTACCCTGATGCCAGGATCTTTTTTGCGACGCCGCTGCCCAACGTTCTTCAGGATTATCTGATGAGCGAGCGGGAATATCTGCTGCCTCAGAAGCAGTTTGTGGATGTGATACGGACATTGACCGAAGAGTATGATTTTGAGCTGATCGATCTGTATAACTCTAATATACTTGATTCTCACGACGCGAATGTCATTACGGAATATATGCCGGACGGTGTGCATGGAAATCCGGAGGGCTATCAGATTCTGGCGGAGCATTTTGCAAGCGAGATCGTACAGAATTATCAGGAAGAAACAACGGAATCGACGGATGAAACGACGGATGGGCTGAAGGACGGGACTGTTCCCGGAACACTGGATGGAAGTCTCCTTCCTGCGCCGGGAGAAGAGAACGGGATTTCGGATGGGGAGACTGAAGAATCGCCAAAGGACGGTGTAAACGGAGCGTGGGAGGAAGAAGAGAGCGGTCCGCCGGATACCGGGGAAGCGGAAAATCCGGAAGATATACCGGGAAATTCCGGTGGAGGGACCGGAGAAGAAACGGGTGAAGCATCCGTCGGAGGAGGCGGAGAAAACAGCGAAGACTCCGGGACCGAAACGGACAAAGAAGGCGGAAGTGACGCGGACGAAGACGACAAAACGAACGGGACTGACGGCTTTCCGGGAAGCGCCGGTGTACAGAGCGGGGAGGCCGGAACCGGCAGCAACACGCGAAAGGGTGTGAACGGCGATGCCGGAGCGGACGGCGATACCGGTGTAAAGGCGGAAAGAAAACAGCACAGATATGAATAAGGATGCGGCGCAATGAAAGAAGAATATCAGCAGTACAGTGACGAAGAACTGATGATACGTCTGCGGGACGGCGAGGATGGCATTATAGATTTTATCATGGATAAATACAAGAACCTTGTAAAGAACAAGGCGAAATCCATGTATATTCTCGGCGCGGACAGTGACGATCTGATTCAGGAAGGCATGATCGGACTTTTTAAGGCCGTAAGGGATTTTGACAGCGGCAGGGACGCAAGCTTCTTTACTTTCGCGGATCTGTGTATATCGAGACAGATGTATACGGCGGTACAGGCATCCAGACGTCTGAAGCATATTCCTTTAAATACCTATATATCGCTTTACGCGACCGTACAGGAGAATGCGGGGGGCAATGAAGAGGATGCCGCGCTGGTCAATATTCTGACCCGTAAATCGGAGCAGAGCCCGGAAGAAATGTTGATCGATAAGGAAAATCTGGAACAGCTCGAAAAAACGATCGAGAAGGAGCTGAGCGGCTTTGAGAAGCAGGTGCTCGATCTGTATCTGACCGGCATGCGCTATACACAGATCGCCAAAGTGCTTGGAAGAGACGAGAAATCTACCGATAATGCGCTGCAGCGAATCAAGACCAAATTAAAAAAAGCGATATATGTCCGGTGAAGATGAATTCGGTAAGATAGGGAGGACTGGACTGGTAAGACGTAAGGTTTTGCCGGTTTAGTCCTTTTTGCCTGTATGGTTGTATGTTTCGCTGATATACGGAAGTAAAATCTTCTTGATCTCATCTATTACGGTAATCCGTTCTTTTTCATTTTCAATCCATGGGGTATACAGTAAATTAACCATATTTTTCAATAGTTCGGCGTTGGAAATATCGTTGACAGATATTTTACCGGTCTCAGAGACATCCATGAAGTTCGTATTAAACAGGGTATGATTATAAACGGAATCTGACAGAAGTCCTCTTTGTTTATCCAGACGGAGCAATTCTCTGCTGAAAGCGGATAATGTACGTTTCGGGGCCGAAAGCGGGCTTGTTGAAGTAAGCGTTAAACAGATGCATGCAGGAGCGATATGATCAATTTTAATCTGCTTCCCATCTCTTCTGAAGCTGACGCCCATATTGCAGTTATTGGCCGCATCGGAGAACAGCCGATAATCCTGTTCGATGGATTCAAAATCAATGGTTGATTTTCTGTCGGCGGGAGTAAGTTCAAATTTGTATATTTCCATAGGAAAGCGCCCTCTTTCTGTATTTCTTAAATCTTATACGAGATGTCTGGGGATGTCAAGTGCAGCCTGCCCTGGCATCTGATCTGCAATCTGCGTACAGGGTATGACAATATGATTGATAGAATTAGACTATCAAAGATATTTTAATAATACTATTTACTTTCTTAAAATCATATGATAAACTAAGATCAGCTAACTAATATAGGATAACTTTATTTTATTAAAAGGAGGAAGCACAATGAATCACGATTATCTGAGACCAATAATATGCGGCTGTGATCCGGACATGTCGAGGGAAGCGATGAGCAGCTACATGGCCGACTACCCTGCGTTTATGGAAAGTCCGTTTCAGTGTAAGGAAGGTTTTCGCGGAGATACTTTACAGAGCTGTGGATGGACGTTTGGAAGCGGCAATAAGTTTTCGACAGAGTTTAATCCCAACTTACGGTCATACGCGTCTCTTTTCTCGGCAGAGGAGGTAGAGCTGATCAATGAGTTCCGGTTTGGCTATCACTGTAAAGCGAACTTCGCCGTGCTGCCTGCGGAGCTGAATCGATGGCGTGGTAGAAGGGGGCCTAATAGTCGTTGGGGAAAGGGACAGTGTGACTATTTCGATATTTTTCTGACTTTGATACGTTCGTATTATCTCAAGCTGGAACTTCCGGAAAAAGCGCAGTTTTATATTTTGAAGCATAAGCGATGGATGGACTGGTTTGGCAAAGGAGAAGAGGGATGGCGTGCCTTTGTGGATTATTACCGCCTGAATCCTTATGTCACCTTGTCTTATGAAGTGAAAGATCTGTTTGCCGATCCTGTCAGTTATCGGAGGGCGGACTGTAATGAGCTGACAGGCTCGCATCATGGCTGGGATTTCTGCCTGCCCCTTTGCTCCGCGGACGGAAAAAAGGCAGACCTTGCGGTCGGGAAAGAGCGGGCTGTGAATTATGCGGGGAACTCATTATGGATCTGGCAGGAGAGAAGTAAGCTGCTTGTGAAACGGAGAATTTATTCTTGTAAGACTACCGCAGTAGTATTGGCATACGAGGGCAAAAAGAATAGAATAAAATAAACTCCTGCGTTCCTGCGGGGAGGAGGTCAACAATGGATGTCAAACTTTTCGATTCGGAATTAAAAGTCATGAGTGTGCTCTGGAACGAGGGCGACACGACGGCAAAGCATATTTCTGATGTTCTGAAAGAAGAAATCGGCTGGAACATGAATACGACATATACGTTGATAAAACGGTGCATAAAAAAAGGTGCGATCGAGCGTTCTGAACCTAATTTCATGTGCCATGCGCTGATTCCCAAGGAAGAGGTGCAGGAAGCCGAAACGGACGAACTGATTCATAAAATCTATGACGGCTCCGTGGATAAGCTGTTTGCTGCCCTGTTAAGCAGGAAAAAACTATCCGCAGAGCAGATTGAAAGGCTAAAGCAGATGGTCTCGGATCTGGAATGAGGTGGAGCGCCGCTGTGCAGTCATTTTGGAGAAAGAGGCGCGGAAGAAAGTCATGGACAGCGGTGCGGAAAGCAGTCAGGAATTGACAAAAACGCATAGGGTATTGACAAAGTAAAATAGCCTGTGATACAATACAATTCGGCAAACGAAAAAACTGTCTGCCAGAAGGCAAGCTGCTGTAGCACAGTCGGTAGTGCGTCGCATTGGTAGTGCGGAGGTCACGGGTCCGATTCCCGTCAGCAGCTCTGAAAAACCCTTGAAAGTCAGGGGTTTTTTTTGTAATATGATATGCGAGCGCAACCGCCCGACACTCGCCATCCGGGCGCGAATCGGGCTTTACGGGACTTCCATATCCCGAAATTGCCAGGTATTGAACAGAATATTAAGATGAACAGCTTCGAAAAAACGGAAACCCCGCATCGCATAGGATTTCCGTTTTTTCATGTCGATCTTCTCACTTCACTGTTCTGAAAACTTCTCTGCGACAGAATCCGGAACATTCTCCGTATCACAGATCGTAACCGTCAGCGTTTTTCCCGAAATCAGGTTTTGGTACTGACAGCCGGTATTGAGTCTGCGGATCAGTTTCCATCCGCGTGCCGTTACAAGATTATGAAAAGATGAAATATTCATATGCATGCTCCTTTTTGAAAATTAACGGTTACATAAATTCCATTAATGCAGGAAAATGCATATCTGCGGCGCAGACCGCCTGCCTGTGCCTGTAATATGATTATATAAGGAAGCGCCGGTGAATGCAACCGGCAAAAATGGATTTTGTAATGGTGAATAAGTACCAGCGGATCACAGGAATTATAAAATATAAAAGACTTCTTAATCAAAACAAATACAAAACAGCTACAGCCTGGTGTTTATGTGGATTTTAGGGAGGATGAAATTTGATAGAAAAATGAATGTGCTTGTGGTAAAATCAATATAAAATAATTTGGAGGAAATTTCTGTGAAAGAAAGTAGAACTTTCATCACTATTTGTGCCGCCGACTTGGCGGCGGAATGGAGATTATTATGAATATTACTATTGAACCTATTTTGATTGAACAAAAATCAGTTTTTGTTCAAATGATGGAATTGTATAATTATGATTTTTCTGAATTTTCCGATGATGATATAAATGAACGAGGAAGGCAGATATCCTTTTTTTATCAGAGTTGACGGAAAGCTTGCCGGTTTGGTTTTGGTGAGGTCTTGTTGTGAGTATAATCAGTTATCAAATCCTCATAATATAGCAGAATTTTTCGTAATGAAAAAATATCGAAAACAGGGAGTCGGAAAAAATGTTGCTATGAAAATTTTTGATATGTTTCCGGGAGGTTGGGAAATATCTCAATGGACAACAAATTTACCTGCACAGAATTTTTGGAGAAAAGTAATAGACGAGTATACAAATGGAAACTATGATACATTTGATGAAAAGGAAAAAGAAGAAGTAGGCTTTACATTTGATAATTCTTATTTACCAAACTGAATTTAATTGAAACTGAATACAGCAGCACAGTGCCAAGGCGTATAGAAAACAGTCTATACGTTTTTTTTGCGCTAAAAAGGAGGATTATGAGCGATAATATTCATATTACAATAACAGGGCAATTAACGTCCTGTATTCAAAAGAAAATCGGTAAGACAACTTCATTGGGAATTTGACTGAAAAGCTTTACTATAATTTAGATAAGGAATAAAGTGATTTTGATGGCATATTGATAAGAAATTTAATATTGTGTGCTGAAAATTGCAGGAATGGCGTCATATAGGGTGAGTGGGAAAATACAGAAGGAGGAAATGCAATGAATGATATAAATATTGTGCAATTATTTTTTGAGCGTTCGGAGCAGGCAATTACTGAATTGTCACAAAAATATGGGAAACTTTGTTTTCACATTGCTTTGAATATTCTGAAATGTAATGAGGATGCTGAAGAATGTGAAAATGATACTTACTTAAAAACATGGAACAACATTCCGCCAGATGAACCTATGTGTTTGAGAGCCTATGTCAGTCGGATTGTGCGTAATTTGGCGCTGTCCAAATATCGATATAATCACAGGCAAATGAGGGACAGCCATCTTCAAGTCTATTTGTCGGAATTGCAGGATTGTATTCCGTCATCTCAGGATGTGGAGGCTTCGGCGGATGATACAGTGAATAATGCTATTTGGACTTTTTTATCAATGCAGGATTTGACGGCCAGGAATTTGTTTATCCAAAGGTATTTTTACATGGAAAGTATTTCCACCCTTTCAAAGAAATTTGGACTAAAAGAAAGCAATATTTCAACGAAATTGAATCGAATAAGATTAAAACTGAAGCAATATTTGGAGCGAGAGGGGGTTGTGCTATGAAACCGGATGAAAGATTGTTAGAGCTGATAGGAAATATCCCGGAAAAAATGCTGGATGATGCTTTGAATGTAAAAAAGATATGCAGAACCAGGAAAAAAAGATTATTTTATGGTATTGTAGCAGCAGCCTGTATGCTTGTGCTGTTTATGAAATTTGTTCCTGCGGGGCAGGTGATGGCGGCCCAGATTAAGGAGTATGTAGAGCATTTATTGGAAGAACTGTTCCCACCAAAGGATATTCCATTGACAGTGGAGGGGACAGAAGAGATTATTCTTCATGAGGTCTATGGAGAGTTGCCCAAAGAGGAAGAAGAGTTTCCGGTGGAAGCGGAAGACGTTTCGAAGGAAAGCGCAGATAAGGCAGGATTTGCCATTTATGTTGATATGGATTCCTTTGAGACGGCAGAAGAGGAAGATTGCTATATTATCCGTGGAAAGCGCATTATTTATACAAGGCAGGATGCCATCAAGGATAACGCGACGTTGCTTGCAGATTTATCTGAGGAAGAGGCGGAACAAAAAATCAAGGAGATTGTGGAGAAGAAACAAGAGTTTTATGACAATTTCCCTATAGATGAGATTCGGATTACACAGAAGCAAGAGATTTCCGCAGAAGATGCCGCCAGAGAAATGAGGGAAGAACTGTCAGAACACTATGCTGATGTATCTGACATAACGGTTTCGGAACTTCCGAAAGGACTTTATTTTCGCGCAGAAGAGGGAACGGCATGGGATTCTGAAATTAAGGAGGTCTATTTTGTAGACAATGGTCTTGGCGGCGTATTTGTGATTACTGCAAGTTATATTTTGGAGGCAGAAGAGGGAACGGGAGTTAGATATCGTTCTATGATTGAAACTTTCAGGGTATTGCGGCCTTCTGATTCCATACAGATTCTCACATCGGAAGAGGCAGAACTTACAACAGAAGATGCGAAATAATTGAGTAGTAAGCCGTTAGGCAGAAAGGAGACTGACATGAAAAAGGAATATGTATTTTATTCGAGATGTTGATGCCGGTTAATTTAGCTGGCTGTAGAAACAGTGAGGAAGGCAAAGAAAACATAGACTACGGAATTGAAGTGCGAATGGATATGAACGGTGATGGAAAGACCGACAGGGTTCGTGTAATTGATACTGTGAGTGGAGATTATGCATTTACCCAAGTCAGCGCTGTTTTAAATGATGGCAGTAATTTTTTATTGAATTTATAGCGGAAAATCTTCTTATGTGTTTTGTACAATTTGCTTTGTGTTGCTGGTTTTCAATGTCATGATTCATATATGCATATAAAAAAGTGATAAAGGAAGGAATACGTTATGAAAAAAAGACTGATTGCAATCATTATGTTTTGTATGGTTATGTTTGCGGGTTGTTCAACATCCACGGACAAGGATACTGACGATGTGCCCCAAAAGGTTTATCAGGAAAACTCTTTGGAACAGTCTTTACAGGAAGTACCAGAAGCTTCCGTTGCCATGAAGGAAGAAGCTCCTGCGTCTACATCTGATGAAACTTTACAGGAGACGCAGGGGGTAACTGCCGAAAACAATCCCTATTCTGCTGATGCGCAGGAAATTGAGGAAATTGTTACAGAATTCTACACTGCATACTTCGATGGAAATTTGGATTCCATAAAACCATTTTTGACGGATCAGTATATCTGGGATATGGATGTATATGGGAATTCTGCTGATAAAGTGGAAGTAACGGCAGTAAAGGGGCTGGAAGATATTGGGGAGATGAAGATTGATGATGTATGTGTTGTTTCTGTGGAATATAAAGAGGATGGGATGGATACATATGTATATCTGACAGTTGAATTTATCAAGACAGACAAGGGATGGAAAATTGAATTCTATGGCAGTGAAGGGTAATGGTGATCCACACCAGTGTCAACCAATATCAACAAAAAAAGAAACGAGCAAGCCGCTTGAGCAATAGCTGCCCTTTTTGCGTGCATGGAGGCTTGAATGAGTGTATTTGAAGCAGTAAGGGAAAGCGGAGTAACCGCAAGGCAGGCGGCGGAGAAAGGAGATGCCATTGATTTTGTTGCAAAGTTTTATGGAATTGGAAAGAAAGAAGCAGCGTTACAGATTGCGTCAGATTTCGGTATCCGTTATGAGGATAAAAGGGGCAGGAAGCCGCTGCCAAAGCGTAAGCGGAAGTTACCGCCGGAGCGGAGGTTTGAGAGGGCAGAAAAGAAGTGTTTTCGGGTGCTGTCTGATTACCTCTGCTGTCTTAGGGACCGTTGCCAATGTTGAAAATGAAAGCGAGGGAGAAAGCGTATGACAAGAGCCGGGAAACTGAAAAGCCGAGGTAACGTATCCATCCCGTTTACGGGGTGCGCCAAAGGACAGGTTAAAGCGTGTTATTCTCCACGATTTAGAGCATGAGAAACAGTGCGGATCAGGAAAAGGTAATAAAAAAGGGTGAATACATACTTGACAAGCAGCAACAGGTAAATAATCTGTAAAAAAGTGTTGACAAAGCATTTGATGCGTATTACAATACATATTATAAAGAATGTGCATTGCAATATGCATTGCACACGGAAGAACAGGAAGTATCGAAAATCAGGAAAAGGACACGGTTATGACAATGAAAGAAAATTATGTGTTTCCGGCGAGATTTGAACGGACGGGACAGGACCGCCTCAAAATCATATTTCCGGATTTTCCGGAGATTCTGACGGAAGCGGAATCCTTTGAGCAGGCGCTCGGCGCGGCACAGGAAGCGCTGGCGGTCACGATTATGGGATATGACGCGGAGAAGCGGAAAATTCCGGAGCCTTCTTTTTATCAAAAGGATGTGGTTTATGTGCACATCTGGATGCCGTTTTATAAAAATATGGCAAGGGAGGTTTATGTGCGGAAGTCGGTTACCATCCCGGAATGGCTGAATATACTGGCCGGGAAAAATTCTGTGAATTATTCTGCCGCATTGGTAAAAGGCATTAAAGCAGAACTGGGGATTGAAGAATAAGAAATCCGACAGAAAATCCGCAAAGGAGGTAAGGCAATGAGAAAGATGAGAAAGTCTGAGATTTTTAACCCGGCAGGAATTCCGGAAGAGTTCAGGGAAGGAGCGTGGATTTAAAGATGGATGTGGAGGATATTGTTAAAATCGTAAAAAATGTCGCAAGGGCGATCGTTGCGGTGCTTGATATTTTTGAAGATTAATGCGGATGCCGTATCGGGCGTGGAAGAGGAGGAACAAAATGAGCGTTTTAAAGGTGATCAGGATAACCTGCGAAGTGATCGGGGGTATTGTATGCCTCATCTCGGCGTTGGAGGATTAAGACGGAAGCCACCGGAGTTTCAGAAGCTTTGGTGGCTTTTTGACTGGAAGGGAATGGAAACGGAAAGGAAGGGCGGCATGCGCGAAATATTGGATTTTTTTGATAAAATGAAAGAGGAGCTGGGAGAAGATTTTGCGAATACGAATGTGTTTGGAGAGAAATTGGAAATCGATGACTATCTGGACGAACAAGTGCCGTGGGAGAGAGTTTTGCGGGACAGAGAACGATGCCTGAAGAAGCTGGACGAATATTTTGCGGCGGAAAAAGATCTCATAAAGCGGGAGCTTGCCGTCGTGATGTACTGTAATTTTCAAATCCGGTACGGCATGACGGGAAGGATGGAAAAGGAGGGAAGAGTCGAGGCGTATGACGGGCTGGAGGCCCTTTTCGACGGACTGGAAAGCGGCCAGCAGAATATGAGGAAGCTGTATACTGCGGTAAAGACACAGGATTTTGCCGCATTTGACCGGATTCTGCAAATTCATAAGGATTCGGTTGCGGCCAAAATCTATCAATTTGTGCGCATGTGCAGTGACTATTGCTGGGAAATCGGGGAAAAGTCGGAAGGTGACGTTGAGGCGGTCATAAAATATGAAAAAATGTGGATGTTGTATGAATCGATGCCGGCTCCCTGGAAGGAGTATATTCTGGGGGAGGGAGAGCTGATCAAAAGAAGCGGCAACTATGCGGTATGCGATAACCTGCTTCCCTATGTGCAGATGATTTCGATGAAAGAAATTCTGATGGAATATATTCCCCAATACTATGGGAGGCTGTTGGATCTGTTTGAAATCAGCCGTGATACGAAAGCGGGGGAAATCCATAATGAGTTCCGGAAAAGATCGGGGCTTGGAACCATAGATAGCTATGTGACCGGAGCGTCTGAGGGATTTGAAAAACAGACGGAAAAAGAGCAGGTTTGCAGGATGGTGGAGATTTCAGCAAATTTACTGGAACTGTATGGACAAAGCTTAGAGAAGCTTAACCGGCAGGAGGTAATGGTTAATACGCAGTGTCTTCTGGAAAAGCTGCATTATCTGCTGAACGATAATGAGGAGCAGCAAGACTGGTCGGAAGAAACGGATCTGCTGAAAGAAATTCCATTCAGCGAAATGGCGCCGGCTGTTCGATGCGCGTATCTGCATATTCCGGTCAGGGCGCCGGGAAAACGTCCGCTGTTTGATTCACACTATATGGCCTTTTCCCTGAACCGCGAGGTGGTCAGAAATACGACGCAGAAGAGGGAGATGATGGACTACTATGCCCACAGCTGGAAGCATATTGCCTATCCGCAGACCGTAAAGGAGGTGGCGGAGGAGCTTGCGAAGACCAACCTTTCGATGGCCAACCGGCTGATGAAGGCATATCATAGCGAAAAGACGCTGCAGAGAAGCATCCAGCTGCTGCAGTATATCAATTCAGGCAATGAGAAAGAGGTCAGCAATGCCTTCCGGAATGGGATCGCGCTGTCCGGCAGAGATACGGCAGGCGCGCAGGACCTGAAAGCAGTTCTTTCGGAGAGTCTGGATCTGGTCGTCTTTAAAATATTGATGACGGAAAGCGACGACAGTAGTAAAATGGAAGTATGCCGAAGGAAATGGGGATGTGTCCGCTCCATGGAAGAACTGCGGGAAAAGTATGTGCGGGACTTTCTGGAGGAGCAGGGCGGAGGAGGAGACATCGTCTTCTGGGTGAATGAGAATCTTCTGCCGGTCTCACTGTCCATAGACGGGGAATGGGAGAGGGTCCGCTTCAAAAAGGAGAGTTTTACCGTGAATCAGTTCAAGGAAATTCTGGTGGAGATTTTTACGAACGTATTTCTGCATGGCGAAAGCTATATGAGGATTTCCTTTGAAAGCCATGAAAACCGGATGGAGATCGTTGTGGAAAACGGCTGTGGAGGAGAAGAAGCGGCGAACAGGAAGGGGCTTTCGACGATGGAGACCGTATTGGACAGCATTAATTTCGGCGCCGGATTAAATAGAAATAGTGTGGAAAGGTCACTGGAGAACGGCATTTACCGGATCTGTATCTGTTTTGACCAAAAACTGATGATGAAAAGGGGGCGGTAATATGAGATACCTCTGGGTGGAAGATTTTGACGGCGACAGTGAAAGCAGGAATGTCAGCCGGAGGCTCTGGGAAAGCCATTTTCAGCTGGAAGGAAAGATCAGCAGGATTTTTGGGACGCTGGAGGAGGTCCTGCTTTTTCTGGAGGAACCGACGAACTGGAGATATTTCGATGCGGTGCTGATCGATATCAGGTTTCCGGTCAGCGCCGGTATACCGGAGGATGAGATCTATGATACCTATTTCGGCAGCTTTCTGAAAAAAGAGCAGTTTCTGAGATACGCGAAGCCGGTCAATAACGATCCGAGCTCCTCCTCCGCAGGGGTTCTGCTGTTTCTCGCGCTGGTGCACCGGTACAGCTACAGCCAGAGCAGAATCGCTTTTATCTCGGCTAACGTGGATGGAAGCGGGGAGCAGCTGTCCTGCCTGAAGAGGATGCGGGAATATCTTTGCAAAGCCGTTTATGAGCCATTGTCGGAGGAAGATATCGCTGACTTTTCCGAAGGGAACGGGACGTTGGAGGAACGGTACGGGGAAGCAGGAGAAACTTTTGAGGAGATTCCCGAAGAAATGGATTTTCCGGGAACGGCTGAAATCGGTTTTCCAACCCTGGAAAAAACGAATATGTCAAAATCCGGTCAGGCGGGTACCGCACCGGCGCGGATGGAAAAGCAGGAGGCGGAGGATCTTCTTCATAAGCTGGACCGGATAGAGAAACGGATTCTGCCGTTCCTGTCGGATGAGGGGCGAAGCGGTTTAAAATATGACAGCGTGAAAGCGGAATTCGGCAAAGTAGGACTGTTAGTGCCGCGGGCTTTCGAGAAGCCCGATGGGGGCGGTCAGATGGAAATCTCGTGGCAGTTCCGGTTCTGGAGCGATTACTGGCTGGGGACGGAATACTACCGGCTGAGATCGCGGATCATACCGGTCTGCCTGACGATAGAAAAGGCGGTGAAGGAGGCGGCGGAAGAAGAGCGGGAGCGGATCATTTCCCCCTGTTGCCGGCTGCTTTCACCGGCGGGAGGCGCTGCATTAAAGGGCAGTTCCATGCCGGCGGAAATATCTGTTTTGTCGGGAAATATGGAAAAGGAGCTGTTAAACCTGTTAGCGGATATTGTGGAGCTGTTTCCGGCAAGCGTATGGATTGACAGCGGCGAGAGGGAAAAATACGCTTCTTTATACGGCAGAATTCTGAGGGTATGCGTGAGTCTGTGCGAAAAGATGGGAAATAAGCGCGCTTATGAAAATTCCTGCAGGGCGGTTCTGAAAATTGCGAGAAACTGGCTTGCGCATCAGGGAATCCGGGATGTGGAGGCCTTCGATGTGGCATTTCTGTTTCATCTCATGACTCATACGTTCTTCGATATGACGGGAAATCCGGAATACGCGGAGCAGGAGGCGGAGCTGATACGGGAATTCTGCAGCCGGGACAGGCTTTCCGGAAATCCGGACAGAGCGGCGGTTCTTTCCGGATGCAGAGCCGCCGTGGATAAGAAACACCGGGAGGCTTTTGCTGTGTTTGTCAGATCCGGGGGCCATAGTCCGAAGAAACAAAAAGAGCTCTGGGACGAAGGATATAAAAGGGATGGACGTGTTGTTTACAGCTACCGGAAAAATGCATCCTTATATGATGTGATCTCCGCTCTGGGAAACGAATACAGTCCGGTCCGGGAAGAGGTCTCCATGGGGGAGCTGTATCTGCTGTTTCTGGAAAATATGGGTAATGATGGGGAGCAGTGGGATGATGATCTTGTAAAAGAGCTTTTTGTCCGTCTTTCGGAGGAGGCGGAGCGAGAAAGGGAGGAATATGGACAGGAAAGACGTTAGAATTCTTGAAATCAAACAGAGTGTGTTTGCGGATAACGATAAACAGGCGGAAGGGCTTCGGCAGGAGTTAAGGGAGAAGGGCGTTTTTCTCCTGAATCTGATGTCGTCTCCGGGCGCCGGTAAGACGACGACTCTGCTGCGGACGATCGAGGCGCTGAAAGATACGCTCCGGATCGGCGTGATGGAGGCGGATATCGATTCGGATGTGGATGCAAGGGCCATATCCGGTTCCGGCGTGAAGGCGATTCAGCTGCATACGGGCGGCATGTGCCATCTGGATGCGCAGATGACGAGGCAGGGACTGGAAGGGCTCGGAACGGATGGGCTCGATCTGGCGGTTCTTGAAAACGTGGGCAATCTGGTCTGTCCGGCGGAATTCGATACCGGCGCATCGAAGAACGCGATGATTCTGTCCGTACCGGAGGGAGACGATAAGCCGTTAAAATATCCGCTGATGTTTTCCGTCTGCGATATCGTGCTGATCAATAAAATCGACGTGCTGCCTTATTTTGATTTTGATATGGACAGGTGTCGGGAATCTGTTCATATGCGGAACCCGAAGGCGGAAATTCTTCCGATCTGCGCAAGGACGGGAGAAGGAATCGAAGGGTGGTGCAGCTGGCTGGAAGCGGAAGTGCGGAAATGGCAGGCCGGGAAGAGGAACCCGGAAGCCGGGATGAGATGATACGGAGGAGGAAGGTATGGCAAAAGAACTGGACAAAGAATTATATCCGGAATATGTTTATCCTGAGCATCGGGGGGAAGAGGACGGACCGGCAAGGGAAAGTATCCTGAAACTGGGCAAAATGATGACGGACCGGATTCCCCAGAAACTCGGAATCAAAAAAATCACGAGGGATGACCCGGAGTATTGGGGGCTTGCGGGCGTCCTGACGGATGAAGAGGCGGAAATCGCCTTAAAGCTCGGCGTCAGGAAACCGAAGACGCTGCCGGAGATCGTAAAGCTGACGGGGATTCCGGAAAAGGAGCTGGAGCCCAGGCTGCAGGAGATGTCCGTGAAGGGAATTCTGGAGTATAACTGGGAAAATCCGGCGCGCGAGAAGCAGTATGTGCTGCCGATGTTCGTGCCGGGGGCGGGCGAATTTTTCAATATGAACAGGCAGGTGTTGGCGGAGCATCCGGAGACGGCGCTGTTTTTCGAGCATATGTCGAGACTGCCGCTTGAGCATGTGACGCCTTTTGTCGGGGAAGGCGGAAATGGCATCGGAATGCATGTCATCCCTGTGGAAAAGGCGATTGAGATGGAAAATGAGTCCGTCGATCTGGAACATATTTCTTACTGGCTGTCGAAATATGAGGGAAAATATGCGGCGAGTCCCTGCTCCTGCCGCCGTTCCCGGAAACTTCATGAGGAAGGCTGCGGGGATGACCCGGAGGGCTGGTGCATTGCGGTGGGCGATAT
>CALDLG010000101.1 GCA_937910785.1 uncultured Lachnospiraceae bacterium
CTTGAGGGTCTTTTCGCTCCGTATCTTTCCGACTATCTCGATGATAGCCTCCTTGTACTTCATGCGGAAATCACCCCTTTCCGAATCCGATTATACCACCGATTTCCATGATTGTGGAAATCTCACGGCACATTTCCATGATTATGGAAATATTCGCGCCGACCGCCTTTCGGCGTATGTACTGTGATATAATTATTTGTATTCGGATTCAAACAGGTCGGTGATTTTAACATCCAGTGCAATGGCAATCATTTCGAGTTGAAATAATGTCGGAGACACTTTTCCGTTTTCGATGTTGTTGAGCGTAGATTTTCCGAGACCGGATTTCTTTGCCAACTCCATCAATGTGAACCCTTTTGCGGTTCTCGTTTCCCATAAAAGAACTCTCACCCTGCTCACCTCCTTTCTCTAAAGGAAGTTTACAAGGTGTTTACTTTCTCTTATGGAAACGGCAAATTTGCACAAAAAAAGACGACCCACGCTGCAACGTGAATCGCCTTTGTGAAACATTATCTCATGCCCTGCAAAAAGCACTCGATGAATGAATCCCACAATCATCATTCTATCATAAAACCGTGTTTTTTGCATTGGTTTTATTTTTTATATTCTTTTTTAGGATGGTGAAATTATATGAAATTACCGAACGGATTCGGGTCGGTTTATAAGCTGTCCGGAAATCGACGGAATCCCTATGCTGCAAGAAAGACACAAGGATGGGAAATCGACGAGGCGACAGGTAAATCGAAACAAATATATCAAATTATCGGATACTACCCAACGCGCAAGGATGCGCTCACTGCCCTCGCGGAATTTAATGCAAACCCTTACGATGTGAATGCCGCAAAGGTTACATTCGAGGATGTCTATGAGAGATGGAGTGATGAACATTTCCCAACCGTCTCACATTCAAACGTACAAGGTTATAAGGCAGCGTGGGCGTTATGTAGCAAGATTGCCCGAATGAAATTTGTTGACGTAAAACTCGATCACCTGCAAATGATTGTTGATGAATCCGGCAAGAATTATCCCACTCTCCGGAAACTGAAAGTCCTCCTCGGCCTCATGTATAAATACGCGATTATTCACGAGATCATTCCAAAAGAGAGGAACATGGTTGAGTATCTGAATATCAAAGATGCAGGGAATCCGAATGCCTACGATCGCAAGCCATTCACGAAAGCAGAGGTCAAACGCCTATGGGATGTCAAGGACACTAATATATATTATACTGTCGTTCTCATGCTGATATATTCCGGATGCAGAATCAGCGAACTCCTCGACCTCAAGAAAGAGAATGTCAATCTTGAGGAAAGATATTTCAAAATAATCGCCGCGAAAACTGCTGCCGGAATCCGCGCCGTTCCGATCGCGGACAAGGTTCTCCCATTCTTTGAGTATTGGTATAGTCTCAACGATTGTGAGTATCTCTTGAGCACTCCGGACGGTGAGCATTTCCTCTATCGAAATTATTATGATTCGTACTGGATGCCGCTCATTAAGGTCTTGAACATGGAACACACACCACATTGCACCCGACACACCTGCATCTCCATGTTGACGGTCGCAGGTGTTTCCGACAAGATCATCAAAAAGATTGTCGGCCATAAAGGGCAGAGTGTGACAGAGGTTGTGTATACTCATTTTGAGATCGAGGAATTACTGGACGCAATCAACCGCATATAGCAAAGAGGCAGGTCAATCCTGCCTCCCTTTTTTATGTGTCTTTCCGATAACGCGTCGCACCTCCGAGGTCTTTTCACAATGAATATTCCTGCTGCCTGTCACATCGTTCACATATCCCTCTTTCAAATATATGAAATATCCCTCGTCTTTTGTATACGACAAGTCCTCAATCATATCATGGTATTTTCTCGGAACTTGCCACTTTTCCAACATGCGACGCTGCTCCTCATTGAATCCCTGCTTTTTCTTCCCGAACCTGCTCTCTCCGGATGCGAGATCGTCACATACCAATGCAAAGAGGTATTCATTGACAGACATCCCCATTCCGGACGCTGCCGCTTTTATTCTTTCCTTTTCCCCTTTGGGAATCTTAAAATTTATCCGGTCATAATGCTCTTTCGCATGTTGATTCTTGTATTCAGTACGGTTCATGAGATCGCCTCTTTCCCTGTTTTTAGCATTATAACATTGTCGTGCGCACGACACAAGGAAAACATATTTGCATTTGTGTATTACCTGTGTATTACTTGTTACTTACCGATGAAAATTTGTGTGTTTTTGAGGTGTCTCACAGAATTTCAGAATATAAAGAAAACCCCGAAAACATAAGGTTTTCGGGGTCTGTCGCTCTTTTGAAATTTTGGTTTGAATTATCTCTTGCTGAACTGCGGAGCGCGACGTGCAGCCTTGAGACCGTACTTCTTTCTTTCTTTCATACGAGGGTCTCTTGTCAGATAGCCTGCTTTCTTTAACGTCGGTCTGTAGTCTGCATCCGCCTGAAGCAGAGCTCTTGCCATACCATGTCTGATCGCACCTGCCTGACCTGTGTATCCGCCGCCCTTTACGGTAATGATCGCATCAAATTTATCTACCGTATCGGTAGCCGCCAGAGGCTGGCGAACAATCACTTTCAGGGTCTCCAATCCGAAATAATCGTCGATGCTTCTCTTATTGATCGTGATCTCACCTTTACCCGGTACTAAATATACTCTGGCAACCGATTTTTTTCTTCTGCCGGTTCCGTAATATTTTGCTGCTGTTGTTTTCGCTGTCTTAGCCATTTTAATTTTCTCCTTTCAGTCCCTTGAATTAAAATGTTAATACTTCCGGTTTCTGAGCTGCATGTTTGTGCTCAGGTCCTGCATACACATGAAGTTTTGTATACATTTGTCTTCCTAAAGGTCCTTTGGGAAGCATGCCTTTTACAGCAAATTCAACAACTCTTTCAGGATGTTTCTGCAGCATCTCTTTCAAAGTAGTCTCTTTCATGCCGCCAACATACTCCGAATGACGGTAGTATACCTTTTGATCCAGCTTCTTACCCGTTACTTTCACCTTCTCCGCATTTACAATGATCACATTATCGCCTGTATCCATATGCGGTGTGAAAATCGGTTTATTTTTGCCTCTTAATACTTTAGCAACCTCAGATGCCAAGCGTCCGAGTGTCATATCCGTAGCATCCACTACATACCATTTTCTGTCGATTGTAGCCGGACTAGCCATAAAAGTCTTCATCGTATTCCCTCCATGATAATCAATTCGTTCTTTTGATCGTCTACTTTGATGTTCTTCTGATCTCACCGCACAGATGTCCGGCTGCACGAAAAAATCTCCAAACAATCCTTCTGGTACTTCTATTCAAAATGCCTTGCCGGGGCTGTGGCAGGACATTTTTAAACATTGTCACAGTTAAATATTATATTATACGCGTCCACGCGTGTCAACTCATTTTTCGCGCCTGCTGCAAAATAATTCCAAATAACTTACCGGAACATTTCTCCCTGCCGGTTATTTCATTTCCGTCCATTTCATTTTCATCTAATGGCATAATGACGGGGCTGAAATTTCAGCCCCGTTTGTATGAGTCCATATTTTTATTTCAGCTTCCAGATATCCCGGTTATACTCCGCAATCGTTCTGTCGGATGAGAAAAATCCGGCCTTCGCGATATTGACAAGCATCATTCTTCTCCATTTGTCCTGATCTTCATAATCCGCCATCATCCTGTCCTTCACCGCGATATAGTCTTCCAGATCGAGCAGGGTCATAAACCAGTCTTTATTCAGAAGTTCTTTGTGCAGTCTCTCCAGATTCTTTTTATGGCCGACCTTTAAAGCTTCTTTGCTGACAATGAAATCGACTGCCGCTTTGATCACCGGACTCTTCTTATAATAATCTCTGGAAACGTAATCCGCTTTCTCATAATGTTTGATGACCGTCTCGGATTTTTCCCCGAAAATATAAATATTATCATCGCCCACAAGCTCGTGAATTTCCACGTTGGCCCCGTCCGATGTTCCAAGCGTCACCGCGCCGTTTAACATGAACTTCATGTTGCCGGTGCCGGATGCCTCCTTGGATGCGAGTGAAATCTGCTCGGAAATATCACAGGCCGGAATCATCTTTTCCGCATAGGACACGTTATAATTCTCCACCATCAGGACCGTCATATAAGGGCTCACCTCCGGGTCCTTGTTAATGATCTCCTGCAAAACGAGCAGAAGGTGAATAATATCCTGTGCGATGATATAGGCGGGCGCCGCTTTTGCCCCGAAAATAAAGGTCATCGGTCTTGCGGGCTTTTTGCCTGCCTTAATCTCCAGATATTTATGAATAATATAGAGCGCATTCATCTGCTGACGTTTGTACTCATGCAGTCTCTTGGACTGGATATCGAAGATGGAATCCGGATTCAGCGTAACGCCTTCCGCTTCCTTTACATATGCCGCCAGATCTTTTTTACGGTTCATCTTGATTTCCGCAATTCTGTCAAGCACCTTTTCGTTATCTTTATATTCCAACAGTTTTTCCAGCTTATCCGCGTTCTTCTTAAAGCCGTCTCCGATTGTTTCGGACAGGAAGGCGGCCAGTTCACGGTTACAGGAAAGCAGCCATCTTCGGAAAGTAATCCCGTTCGTTTTGTTATTGAATTTTTCAGGGTACAGTTTATAAAAGGCGTTTAACTCCGTATTTTTCAGGATGTCCGTATGAATCGCCGCCACACCGTTGACGGAAAAACCATAATGAATATCGATGTGTGCCATATGAACTCTCTCATCCTTATCGATGATCTGCACTTTGGGGTCTTTGTATTTCGCCGCGACTCTCTTATCCAGCTCTTTGATAATCGGAACCAACTGGGGAACAACTTTCTCCAGATACTCCAGGGGCCACTTTTCCAGCGCTTCCGCGAGAATTGTGTGATTGGTATATGCACAGGTCCTGCTGACAACCTCGATCGCCTCATCCATTGTAAAGGCCTTTTCCTCCACCAGAATCCGAATCAGCTCCGGAATCACCATCGTCGGATGGGTATCGTTGATCTGAATAACCGCATGATCGTACATCGTTCGCAGGTCATAGCTCTTCTCCTTTAATTCCCGTAAGATCAGCTGTGCCGCGTTGCTTACCATGAAATACTGCTGATAAATTCGAAGCAAATTGCCGGCCTTATCGGAATCATCAGGATACAGGAAAAGCGTCAGGTTCTTCTCGATGTCTTCCTTATCAAAATCGATTCCCTTTTTCACAATGCTTTCGTCCACCGTCTCCACATCGAACAGACGCAGTTTGTTGACACCATTGTCATAACCTGCCACATCAATATCGTACAGTCTGGAAGTCACTGTTTTGTCTCCAAAATGAACGTCGAAGGTCACATCTGTCTTCGTCAGCCAGGAATGCTCTTCAATCCAGTCATTTTTCTCCGCATGCTGCAGCTTATCCTTAAATACCTGTTTGAACAGGCCGAAATGATAATTTAAGCCAATTCCTTCTCCCGGAAGACCGAGGGTTGCGATGGAATCGAGAAAACATGCCGCCAGACGGCCCAGCCCGCCGTTTCCAAGAGACGGCTCCGGCTCCACTTCCTCAATTTCGCTCAGGTTCTTTCCGTTCTTACGCAGAATGTCATCCAGTCTGTCATAAATTCCAAGATTGATCAGATTGTTGGATAACAGTTTTCCGATCAGAAATTCTGCGGAAATATAGTAAATCTTTTTTTCCCCTTCGATCGGCTCGGAAACCTGCATCAGCTTTTTGGACATTAAGAGCAGCGCATAGTATATTTCCTCGTTACTGCATGATGCGATGTCCTTGACATACATGCTTTTTATCTGCTCCTCCAGCTCTTTTTCCAGATTCATCACCAACACGTCTCTTTTCAGGTTACTTGCCTGTGTCATAAGAATACCTCCTGCATTCGCTTTATATGATTTATAAATAGTATTATCCTGTTTTACGATGTCTTATTACCTATTTTATTACGTCCAGATACTGCATCCGAATCATCTGATGCGCTATAATGATTTCTTCTCCGGTTCCGCCCTCCAAAAGCCTTTTCAGCTCTGTGACCGCCCGCGCGGCGATCTCGTTAAAATCCTGTCTGACCGTATTCATCTGTTTTCCGGCATACCCCATCAGCGTAATGCCGTCAAACCCGCAGACCGGACGGAAAATATCCATCTCAATCAATGCCTTCATCGCGCCGATTGCCATCAGATCGGAAGCGCAGACTACTACGTCCTTCTTTCTGGCATACCGGAACGTATGCTTTCGCGCCTCCAGCTCGGAAAAATCTCCGTTCCTCACAAGAAGCGGCAGTTCCAGTTCCCCGGCCAGCCGGCGTATTCCCTTCAGCCGTTCCTCCGCCACATAGCTGTTTTTCCGGCCCGCAAGATAGAGAATGCTTTTGCTTCCGTTCTCCTCGATCGTCTTCTTCGCCACCTCATACTGCGCCTGCGCCTGATTAACCCATACACAGGACGTATGCTCATTGACAAGCGGCGCCTCCACCGTAACAATCTTAAAGTTTCCGGATGCAGCCAGGCTGTGCAGCACTTTGTCGTCTTTGGATATGCCGAAAATCACAAGACCGGTAATGCTCTGGGAACGCAGATAACGGACGATCTCTTCCATTGACATCTTTCGTATCATCGAGAAAAAAACCGTAATGACATCCAGATTCAGCTCCATCGCCTGCTTGATCGCCCCGGCAAGGCACTGCATATTGATTTCATCCACCGCCTGTCTGGCGTTGTCGAGGTTCAGAAGAATCGCCACCCTGCCGGACTGTTTGGAAGAAAGGGCCGCCGCTACGGAATTAGGAACGAAATTGAGCTCTTCCACCGCCTCATTCACTTTTTTCTTTGTTTTATCACTGACATTCGGGTAGTCGTTCAAAACCTTGGATACGGTGGAAATTGCCACCCCTGCCCGCTTTGCCACGTCTTTAATTGATACCATGCTTCCCCTTACCGCGCCCTTCAGACAGCTCCTGTATCATGGATATTCCCGGAAAAGGTTTTCCGGAAATCGTTTTCCATAACCATAATATACCAGCTTCGGGGATTTGTAAACTATATTTTGGAAAAAAAAGAAAAGCCGGAAACCGGCGGAAGAGAACAAAAATCAGCTTTTCTCAAAAACAGATGGAGCTGCCGCTTTCAACGAATGCAAATTCGTGATATGCTCATCGTGAAGCGGCAGCCCCTTTTTCATGATCGAACCTTCGGAAACAACCATATCAGATATGGGAAGATCATCATGGCAACAAGCGCGGCCCAGCCAATGCTTCGTCTGCTGACCGCCATACAGATCAGGACAAATATCAGAAAAAGATAAGGTCCATGAAGAAATCGAAAGAATATTTTTCTTCCGGGCGAAAGTTTTCCTGTCTCCGCTTCCTCCGGCCGCGTCATCGTACAGTAAATCGTTGCGCCAAGCCGGTCAAAAGCGCGGTGCGCCGTATACTCCACACCGTCAAGCTCAAACGTCGGATACATGCCCCCTTTGATGAGAACCAGATTTAAATGATTCGCATCGGCGTATTGCGCGAGCGCTTCCGTAAACTCCTCCGGATTTTGCACCATCGTGTCCGGTTTAAAGGAAAACTTCTTTTTTCCCTCCGCTTCGGCAAATTGTTTGTAATCTTCCATGATCGACATAAATTTTCCCCCTTTCCGCTCAATCCGGTCCATCCTGTCAAGCATTTCATCCAGATCCGGTGACTCCGACTTCCTGTCAAGCAGGCTCTTGCAAACAGTAATGCACGCGCTCAGTTCCTGCTGCCGCTTCTGCAGTTCCTGCAGATGTTCTTCCAATGCCATGGACAGCTCTATCTCTTTCTCCAGAACTCTTCGAATTTCTTCCAGTGAAAAATCCAGTTTCCGCAGAAGCTTAATCATTTTAAGCGTATTGAGGTCTTCCTCCGTATATTCACGATAATTATTCGCCGCATTTCTCACCGGGTGAAGCAATCCCTTCTTTTCATAGAAACGGATATTCTGTCTGGTGACTCCCGTCAATTGTTCCAGTTCATGGATATTCAATGAAATCATCGCTCCTTTCAACCGCCTGTTTTCAGTTCCTGTTGAGTTTAGTATAAGGGGTATAGTAAATATAAGGTCAAGAAATAATTGTCTCACCGGATACCGTTTTCTCATACACGCTGCGATTCGCAGGTATCATTTACCCGCCGCCTGTTGTATGACAGAAAAAACACAGGAGGAGACATCATCATGAATCAGCTCGAGACCGGCAGATTTCCTGCCGAAATGAGGGAAAAGTAAAATATGAACCAGCGTAAATTTGCCGACGCTCCCGGCGTCAGCGGCAAAACAGTAAGCAAATGGGAATATGGCAGCGGCATGCCTGACGTGTCCAACCGCATGTTGGCGCCTGTATCAATGCGCTGGCAGACAGCGGCTTCGTGATCGAAAAACTGCTCGAAAAGACTGACAGAGAAAAGCTTTGGCATCCGATCACGATTTCGCAGAGAAAGCCCTGATGCTGCCTGCTGTCTTTGTGATAAAGGCCAGAAAAGATAAAATTCACCGAACAAAAGAAACTTTTTCCTATGGTTCTCTCCCATACACCTCAATCTGGCTCAGCGCCGGAAACGGTGACGGATCATCCGCTCTGATCAGCCGGCTCAGCTTCACCCACCGGGTTTTCTTCGGTTCAAACGTGAGCACATGGGCGAGCCCGCTCTTTTCCATCTCCCAAACGATCTCCGACTGATCGGAAAAAGTCAGCGTAACCTGTTTCCACCAGTTATCGTGCGGGAAATCGGAACGGGTGTACAAAACGACCCTGTCGGCCTCTACTTCCCTGCCGAAATCCACCGTCATCTGCGCATCGTCCTGTCGGTTAATCCCCCACGACTCATAAGGCCATTCTCCATGTGAACGGTTTTCGCACACGCCGTCGATCGCGTTCCTCGCCGCGAAAACCGACTCTCCCCTCGTCTCCACATTGGCACTCGCATGAGGAAAACAGTTGGTGTCCCCATGCTGGTCACAGACATTTAAGGCCAGATTTCTGTACGCGTGGATTTCATCCTCCCGTGCCACTCTTGCATACAGATAATGCCGGTTCCCATAAAATACCTTGGGCGAATAACAGATCCTCTTTTCCCCGAAAGGAATTCTATAGGAAACATTGTCCGTAATATAGCAGAATGCCGCTCCCATCGCATCATCTACCTGCAAAAAGACATGGATGTTCTTTTCCGAAGTCTCCAGAACGATCCGGTCTCCCTCCTGATATGCCGCAGTGCACACGAGACTTACATAATCCTCTCCGCTGCTCACGCAGATCGTTTTGTCATTTTTATCCAAAACCTTCAAAGCCAATACTGCCATACTCATTACCATGCCTTTCTCTCAGCCTGCGAACTCCGGGCCGACGACGACGGCGTCCGGACACAATTCGCGATTGAAAATCTCTGCTTTTTCATCTGCCCCTGTCAATTTCATCGATTTAAATACTGACTATTGTAGTCAATTCATTTCTCCCGACATGAATCGGATACCGCACCGCGGGAATTCTCGTCATCGGATGCAGGAGATTGGTGTTCGGATCGGCCAGAATAATAACGCCTTCGCCTTCCGCACAGGCCGTCTCTACGGTGCATCCGCTGTAACCGTTCTCAACCCGCGCCATTTTTCCTTCCTGTGTCTGCTTCTCCCCCTCCACGTCGATCTCCACCGCGAAACCGCAGTCATATGCCTCGCATTCTCTGTCGCTTGTGATCATATGCTTTCTGGTATGTCCCTCTTTGGTCGGTATGATACGGGATTCCACCAGAATGCCCTCGCAGGGGCTCCAGCGGGACCAGACCTCCGTTTCCGAAATCCGGAATTCCTCACAGATCCGCCGCACATAAGTATAGCCGTTTACGACAAAGGCAAGCATGGAATCCGGCGCGGCCTCATGCACTTCCCATGTGGATTTCGCCACACTGAAGGCAAATTCCGTATCATAGGCAAATTTCCCGTATTTGGATGGAATCTGTCCATGCCCCGCCGGACTGTATTTTCCCGGTACGAAAGCCGTCACATGATTTTCATACCGATGAATCAGCATATCCGCGTAAGGCAGCGCCTTCTGCTCGTCGAGCGCAGGAAGCGGCTTTGCCTCCGCCTTCCAGAAGGGATGCTCATCGGGAAGCATCAGAATGGCAAAGGTCTTTAACGCCCAGTACGGAGAACCCGGTCCGTTGTACCGTTCTCCCATGATCAGATTGGGATAACCATAGCCGATCGTGAGAAGATCATTCCCGTCAAAAATCGGTTTTTTCATCCAGTCACAGAGATGCCGGACGATCAGCCCTTTCATTACGCCCACATCAAAGGGCTCCAAACCGGCCATCAGACAGGCGCTGAAAAAACTTACCTGCGAAAACCGGTACGTCAGAGAACGCCCAAAAGGCAGCGCTCTTCCCTTCTCATCAAACCAGTAAAGGAACTGTCCGGCAAAAAGCAGGGCACGCTCCTTATAAAGCCTGCATCGGTCCGGGTCCTCCGCCTCCATGACCTTCGCATAGAACAGGCTGTAAAAATGTATCGCAAAGGACACATAATAATCCTTCTGTCCGGAATCACCGTCCTGATACCAGCCATCGCCCAGATAAAAGGAACCCGCGCCGTCCAGATATTTTTCCAGTTTCTCCGCGTCATACTTTCTGCCAAGCTTCTTTAACGCGATATTGACAAGCACTGCGAATAACACCCAGTTACAGACCGGCAGCTCATAGTCATTGATTCCGTAAAGCCAGTTCGTCAGATTATCCTTTTCCCGGTCCGTCAAAGGCTCCCAGAGCTTATCCGGCGCCAGAATCAGGCCATAGGCCATGGCGGCCATTTCCACAAACCGCTGATCGAAAGCATGAAAGCCTCCCCAGTATTCTTCATTGTCCGGATCGGTGCCTGCCGTCAGACCCTTCCGGTAAATTTCCTCGAATTCGGCGTCGCTTCCTCCGCCTGCCCAGAACGGCACAAGCCCCCACAGCACTCTGGAAAAGGCTTCCAGACGAATCGTCCTCTGCTCATAGGTCGTCGCCGTCACACCCAGCGCAATGCCCGCCTTTTCCTTCGTATAATAAGGCAGCAGCGGCCTGATCACCGCAAGCAGAAGCTCCCTGAAATCTTCCTTACCGTTTAATTTTCCTTCCCAATCCGTTTTCATGCCCTTTCCTTCTTTCTTCGCCTTTTTACCAGTATGGCTTCCAGTCCTTCCGCAGTCTCGTCAGCGCTTCCATATAAAAATAATCTCCCCAGGAATTGCATTCGTCCACACCATAATGATTACAGGTATTATAAGGCGAATGATTGGAATAGGTGCTGTGCAGCACAAGTCCGTTGGATTCCTTCGGGTCCTTTACCGCGTAATGATCATACAGAGCTTTCATCATCTGCTTCGCATAATTTCGATAAATCTCCGCCTCCGCAGGCTCTAATGACTTTATCATCTCCAGCATGCCGCAGGCCGCAATCGATGCCGAAGAGGAATCCCGCGGCTGATCGTCTCCGTCCGTAAATTCCAGATCCCAGAAGGGAACCATGTCCTTTGGCAGATGCTCCAGATAATACTGCGTCACATTTTTAAAAATATCGATATATTCCTTCCGCTTCGTATATTGAAAAGCAAGCGCCGAACCGTAAATTCCCCATGCCTGCCCTCTTGCCCAGGCGGAACCGTCGCGGTAGCCCTGACAGGTCGCGCCATGATCCGGTTCCCCGGTCTCCATATTAAAGAAGAAGGTATGCCACGTGGAGTAATCCTCACGAATGACATTTTTAATCGCCGTATGAATATGCTTCTCCGCAATATCCCGGTATTTATGATCGCCCGTTTCTTCCGATGCCCAGTACAGCAGGGGCAGATTCAACAGGCAGTCGATGATCAGCCTGTAATTCTCCGGCGCATCCATCGGTCCCCATGCCTGAATGAACTCTCCGACAGGATGATATCTCGTGATCAGCTGATCCGCCGCCTTCACGGCCGCTTCTTTCCCCTTCTCACTGCCCGTCAGCTTATAAGCAGCCACACAGGAAGGCGAATACAGAAAGCCCATATCGTGATGGTCCACTTCGATTTTATGCTCGATTCTGTGTAAAAAGCTTTCCACCTGCACTTCCGCCGCCTGTTTCAGCGCATCCGCATCGACGCACCCCTTTTCCTTTGCATATTCATAAGCAAGCCAGATCTCCCCGGTCCAGAAGCCCGTCGTCCAGTAATTGTTTTCAATCGGCTGATAAAAGCCGTTCTCGCTGTACGCATTCTGGAATTTATCCGTAAATTCCTTCAGATTCCGGACCACCTGCTCTTTTGAAAAAGCAAGCGCCGCATCCACTTCCTCCGCTGTGATCAACGGTTTTTCTTTAAACAAGATTTCCATAGCGCCTCCTTCTGTCTCCTGTTTCAGGCGCAGCCTTCCGCCGCGCCTGAATTCCCTCTTCATTCTATCCTTTTAACCCCGTAGAAGCAACCCCCTCCACGAAATATTTCTGCAGACACAGGAACACGATGATAACCGGTATCAGAGAAAGTACGGAACCTGCCATGATCAGGCCGTACTCGGAAGAATACTGTCCGATAAACATTTTCAGTCCGAGCTGAATCGTCTTCTTGCTCTCTGTCTTCAAATAAATGAGCGGTCCAAGATAATCATTCCATGTGCTGACGAAGGTAAAAATCGTCAAAGTCGAAAGGGCCGGCTTGGAAAGCGGCAGCATGATCTTCGCGTAAATCTTATATTCACTCATGCCATCGATCCGGGCCGCCTCACACAGTTCGCTCGGAATGCCTTCGTAAAACTGCTTCATCATAAATACACCGAAGGCGGAAAACGCCTGAAGGCAGATCATCGCGAGCAGCTTGTCATTTAATCCCATTGCCCGCATCATAATAAACTGCGGAACCATGTATACCTGCCAGGGCATTGCAATCGTCGCAATATAGGCGAGGAACAGGGCATTTTTATGTTTAAATTCCAGTTTTGCGAAGGAATACGCCGCAAAACTCGATGTCAGAAGCTGTAAAAAGGTAACGACAATCGTCAGAAATACCGTATTTTCCACAAATTTGAACATCGGAATTTTTGTCCAGATCTTAATATAATTATCCCACTTGGGAACTTCCGGAATCCACACGAAGGGATTCATCTGGAATACTTCTCTGTCCGATTTAATCGACGCAGACAGCATCCATAAAAAAGGAATTATCATAACCACCGTTATTATAATCAATATCGCATACAGCAGTATTTTACCGATCAAAGCATTTCTGCTTTTGGAACTATATTTTTTCATTTCATTCTTTTCGCTCATCCCGACTCTCCTTTCTCCTGCATTTATGCCTCCAGATTTTTCTCATATCTGAACTGAATCAACGTAACAACAAGCACGATCAGGAACAATACCATTGCGATCGCGCTGGAATATCCAAGATCCCAATAATTGAACGCATTCTGATAAATGTAGTATACGAGAACGGTCGCCGAGGTACTGAGTTTTCCGTCTCCGCCTCCTGCGAGCATAACCGCAATATCATACACCTTGAAGCAGTTGATCGTAAGCATTACGACCACGAAAAAAGTGGTGGAACGAAGCTGCGGCCATGTGATGTATTTGAATTTCTGCCATGTATTCGCGCCGTCCAGACTTCCCGCCTCATACAGCTCCGCCGAGATTCCCTGTAAACCCGCCAGATAAATAACCATATAGTAACCCATATATTTCCACACACTGAACAAAATCAGCGTAACAAGCACCAGATTACCGCTGAACCACTTGGGCAGATTCTCCTGCGCCACGCCGAATACCGTCAGCAGCAGATAATTCACCGGCCCCTTGGAAGGATGGAAAATCATGCTCCAGACAGCCGTAATCGCCACGAGCGAAGCAACATAAGGGAAAAACGCCACCGTCCGGAAAAAGCCTCTTGCACGAACTTTCTGGTTCAGCACGATCGCAAGCGCCAGCGATGCTATCATCGTAAGCGGCACGGTTCCTACAACATAAATGATCGTATTTTTCAGCGCCGCTACGAAGAACGTATCCGAAGGAAGCTTCATGAAATTTTTCAAACCCACAAAGGTAATGGCATTGCTGCCGTCCCAGTCCATAAAGGCGAGCAGGAATGCGAATACGATCGGAATCAGCGTAAAGACCGCAAATCCGATGAAGTTCGGCGCAATAAAGGAATAAGCCACGAGGTCCCGCTTCGCTTCCCTGCTGATCAGCCTGTTATTTCTGAGCGCGGTGATCTTCCTCTGTTTCTTCTCTCTTTCCGCAATCAGTTTTCTTTTTTTCTTAATATCTGTTTCTTCCCGAATCTTCTGCATCAAAACAGCCGATTCCTTTTCCAGCCTTTCTACCTGAGCCGCTTTCTTTTCATCCATGCTATTACCATACCTTTCTCTCAGTCTGCGAACTTTTGGCCGGCACTGACAGCGTCCGGGCACAAATTCGCCTTTCCACTGATAGTCAGGGCTGGTTTTTACACCAGCCCCAAATATCATCCTATGGATTTTTCGGACGCTTTTACTGTCCCAGAACCTTTCCTACTTCTTCATTCATTTTCGCAATGCCCTCGTCAATGCTCATTTCCTGGTTCATAATAGATTTATGATACGTATCGAGGATATCGTTGATCTCGGATACATTCTCTGCATAAGGAACTTCCAGATACAGATTGGATACGCTCAGCGCCTCTTTGCTCTCCGCATCTGTGGGGAAGCCTTCCAGACCTGAAATAATCCCTGCAACCTCGTCGTTCATAAGTGCCGGAAAGTTACCTGTCTCAGCCATCACCTTTGCGCCTTCTGCGCCGGATACCCATTCTACAAACTTAAATGCTTCGTCCTTATGATCAGATACGCTCGTTACGGAAAGACCCGTAATCGTACCAAGCGTAGAACCCGGTTCAACACCTTCCGCATGCGGATATTTTACCATGCCCCAGTTGCCGCACAAAGACGCGTCATACTCGCCGCTCTGGATATTGGAAATCAGCGTGGAAATAAACCAGGAGCCCATATTCATCATCGCCACATCGCCGCCTGAAAATGCCGCGGAATAATGCAGGCCTTCTGCGCTCAGATCGGCATAATTTCTGCAGATCTGGTCATTTTCCTCGTTCAGAACCAGCTCATAATACGGTTTGAAGAAATCATACTCACCGTCCAGAATGGAATGCTTACCGTCCAGCACGCCAAACAGCTGTACCGCGCTTCTCCATGTGTGGAAATGCGTTCCGTAAATCTGGGAACCAAATGTCGGGTCCGCAACCTGTCTTGCCAGCGCGTCATACTCTTCAAAGGTCATATCATTGGTCGGATAAGGAACATTTGCCGCATCAAAGATATCCTTATTGTAAAATACGACCCAGAAATCATTTCGGAAAGGCAGCTCATAGAGACTTCCGTCTACCGTTACCTGCTTATCCACACCGCCGTACTGACTGAGGTCGATGCCTGCCGCGGAGATATAGCTGTCAAGAGGTTCCAGTGTGTTTTTGGAAACCAGCGTCGCATATCCGGGAACATCCTTGATCGTCACAACATCGAAATCGGAACCACTTCCGGATAACTCCGTAGCCAGAACCGTCATGTAATCGGCTGAACCAAGATCCACCATTTCCAGCGTTACATTCGGATTGGCCGCTTCATAAGCATCCTTCAGCGCCTGCCAGTAAGGAGTGGTATCCTTATCCCAGATCGCCCATTTCAGAGTAACCTCTTCGCCGGCATCCGCCGTCGTGTCCGCCGTATCAGCCGCATCAGCCGTACTGTCGGTCTGCGCCGTATCCGCCGGTGCTTCGGTCTTCGCCGTATCGGCTGTGTTATCGGCCGCCGTCTGCGTATCTCCTCCCCCTGCTCCACATCCTGCCAGCAGACCTGTCAGCATCGCTGCCGTAAGCAATACGCTTACTACTTTTTTCTTCATCTTTATTTCCTCCCTTTTAAAAAGTTTTATAGATATCACTTTGGATGACTATGCATTCAGTATACTGATTTATTTTTACGAATTACATAGAATTTTTTTCGATTTCCTTCACAATTTATTCAATATTTATTCCATATATATTCAACTTTTTATGCTTTTTACCCAAAAAATATAATTTTTTTGAAAAAGATGCATTATTTATTCCATTTTTTTCTGCCGCCGCATATTTTCTTTCCCATATCCCCGCTCTATGCTAAAATAGGGGTACGAAAATCCACCAAAAAACGAACAGACAGGCAGATCTGCGGACGGCGGAAAGGCATGGTTATATTTATGAACAGGCTGATTATCATAAAGGAGAAACTGCATCAGTATTTCTGCACGATACGCGCCCGTATTTTGTTATGCACGATTTCTCTGATCGCCTTTATCTGCATCATCATTACTTCCATCAGTTATTTTCTCGTCCTGAAAAATCTGCGGCAGAATCTGATTCAGACATCGGAGACAAGGCTTTCTTTCCTGTGTGAATCCATCGATGCCAATGTCAGCAATGTCAGCAATTTTGTACGCGCCTGTCAGATCAGTACGAAAATCATCAATTTCGCCAAGGAAACGGAGCCTTCGGGCAATCAGGCCAAACGGGAGGCCCACGATTTCGTCATGGAAAATTACGCGGCCGATGCCGCCCTGCCTTCTCAGCTCATCCGCATGGTTATCATCGGCAAATCCAGAAAAGATATCGTGCAGGTCGTAGAGCCTCCTTACTCTTCCATCGCAATCTCCGCCGAAGCGATTCAGTCGCTTCCTTATTTTAATTTACTGAAGGAACATATGGAGGAAATTTCCATCGGCATCCTGCCGGATTCCTTCTGTACGACGAGAGAAATACCGATGATCCCCGTCCTGTACCCGATCGAACATCCCTACAAGGCGGAGGAAATCGGCTATATTTTTACGGAAATATCCCTTTCCGTCATTACCAATCCCATACGGAACTATCTGTCCGAAAGGGACAGCCGCTTTTTCTTCTATATGAACGATAATGCTTACCGGTTTCAGAACGGAATACTGGTTCCCTTTCAGGATACATCGGAGACGCTGGAAGATTTGTCCGATCTGGCCCTGAACCCAGACACACGCATCCGTTCGATACGCCTCCCAAATGAAGAAGAGCAGATGGAAACGGTGACCGTCATCACTCGCCCTCTGAATACCAAGGGCTGGTATATCGCAGAATGCATAGATGAATCCCAGCTTACCGAAAGCGTATTCAACATTCTTTTCAGCATCGTGCTCATCACCGTTGCCGCCGCAAGCTGTATCGGCATTTTCCTCTCCTGGTTTCTGTTCCGGACCGTCAATATGCCCGTCAAACAGCTGCAGGCCCGAATCCTGAGAATTGAAAACGGTGACTTTTCCAGAGATTTATCGACGGAATGGCCGCACGAACTGGGCGATATCGGCAAGACCATCAACGATCTTTCGGAGAACGTGCTGATTTTGATGGAACAGCGGATTGAGGATGAACGGCAAAAGAGAGAATACGAATATAAAATGCTGCAAAGTCAGATTAACCCGCACTTTCTGTACAATACGCTGAATTCCATCAAATGGATGGCTACCATCCAGAATTCACCGGGCATTGCCGAGATGACGACATCGCTTTCCCGTCTGTTAAAGGATATTTCCAAGGGCGCAACAAGCCTCGTCACCATCCGGCATGAGCTTTCGCTGATCAACGACTATTTCATCATTCAGCAGTATCGTTATGGCGGTACGATCACGCTGACTTCTTCGGTGGATGATGATGCGCTGCTCTCCTGCCGGATTTTAAAATTTACGTTACAGCCTCTTGTGGAAAACGCGATTTTCCATGGCATCGAACCGAAAGGCACTGCGGGAAATATTACCATTCATGTTTTTCAGGATTCGACAGAAGACGTTCACATCGACGTAACCGACGACGGCGTCGGCATGGAGCCGGAGCTGACAGCCCGTCTGCTCGATATGGAAGCGCCCGCCTCCTCTTCCTTCTTTAAAGAAATCGGCGTCAGCAACGTCCATAAACGGCTGCAGTACGAATTCGGAGACCGGTACGGGCTGTCGATTCAAAGCGAAGTGGGAAAATACACGACCATATCCATCTTATTGCCTTTCAGGGAGGGAAAAACCAATGATAAAACTGATTATCGCCGATGATGAACCGCTCGTTCAGGCCGGCATCAAATCGATGATCAACTGGGAAGACTATCAGATCAGCATCGTTGGAACCGCTTCAAACGGTGCGGCCGCCTACGAACTGATCCAAGAACATTCACCGGAGCTCATCATAACCGACATCAAAATGCCGGTTATGAGCGGTCTGGAGCTTGCCAGAAAATGCCAGGAAGAAGGCCGAAAGCTTCCTCTGTTCATCATTCTGACCAGCTATGAAGAATTTAACTTCGTCAGGGAAGCCATTACTTATCAGGTCGTGGACTACCTGATCAAGCTGGAACTGACCCCGGAAGTTCTGCTCGAAACGGTAAAAAAGGCAATCGAACGGATTCCCGAAGAACAGCCGGCGCAAACGGACGGACACCCGCCCGACAACGTCTATCTGATCAGGGAACAGTTCTACACCCGCCTGATCTTCAATCTGTTCGAGTCAGAAGCACAGTTTCGGACACAGGCTCAGAATCTGAACATCGATTTCAACTGCGAAGCCTTTGCCGTCAGCTATGTGGAAATCAAAAGCGAAAAACTGACACATATGTCGAGTCATAAACAACTAAACCTGTATACGAGCAGTCTGCAAATGGTGAGTGAACTGATCTCCAAATACATTCCCTGCCATGTGCTTTCTCTGGATACGAGACATTTCTGCGTCATCTTTTTCCTGAAAGAAGAGACAGCCGCGGATTACAGGAGTCTCATCCGAAATACCCTGCGACAGGTATCTGTCATGTTATTCAATTATTACAGTGTGACAATCCATGCAAGCATCGGCGCTCCGGTATCCTCTCCGCTGCAGATGGCTTCCTCTTATCAGGACGCGAGGCAGACATTTACATTTGTCTGTGAAGAAACACCGATTCTTTTTCTGGAGGATCTTGCGGCTGATGAACCGCTGAAAAATGTGTTTAACATCTCTTTGTTTAAGGAAGATCTTTTGAAGGCCTATGCGGAGTTCGACGAAAAAGCCCTCTATGATACCTTTTCCGCCATCATAGAGCTGTTTACCGGCCGAAATACACATACTGTACAGGCATTGGATGCGGCCAGCAATATCCTGTATCTGTCCCTGTCTCTGCTCGGCAGCGGCGAACAGCTTATATCCGACATTTTCCGGGAAAAGAATAACGGCTACCGTTCCCTTTACGAGCTGACCAATACGGAACAGGTCCTGGAGTGGATGAAGCTGCTGCGCGACGGCCTGTGCCGGAGCTTCTCCGAACATAACAAAGACTATAAGAACCACACTGTCACCAGTGTCAAAAAATATATCAACGAACACATCGAAGAGAAGCTGACCTTAAACAGAGTTGCCAGAGAATTTAACATCAGCCCCAACTATTTAAGCGTCCTTTTCTCCAAAAACAACGATATCGGCTTTTCCGACTATATTAACCAGAGCAAGATCGAAGCCGCCAAGAAAATGATGACCGGCGGAGACTATAAGATTTACGAGATTTCGGACCGCCTGGGATTTGAAAGCGCCTTTTACTTTAGTCGTGTATTTAAAAAAGTGACAGGTTTGTCCCCGCGCGATTACATCAATCAGAATCCACAATAGAAACCAGATACCGGAGGAATTTATGATGTTCTGTGAAGTTACCCTTCCTGCCTCTTTTAAGCTCTTTTCCCTTTATCCTCCCATCACCGTACGGGCCGCATGGGAAGGTCTGGATGAGGAATGGAAAAAAGAAACCGTCGCTCTCGGCGAAAAATATCTGCGGTTTGATTTTCCGTCCCTGACAGCCGTTGATTTCATGGCTTTCACAAGGACCGGAAACCGGACGCGCTACGAAGACAAATGCTTTTCCAAACGCCATGCCCTGAATGCGCTGGTCCTGGCTGAATGTGTGGAAGATCAGGGCCGTTTTCTGGATGATATCATAAACGGCATTTTCTCTCTCTGTGAGGAAAGCGCCTGGCAGCTTCCACCCCATAATTCTTATATCAGGGACACACCGCAGCTTCCTCTGCCGGACAGCACATCCCCCGTACTCGATCTGTTCGCCTGTGAAAGCGGCGCGGTCCTCGCTGCTGCCTGCTATCTTCTGGAAAGCAGACTCGATGAGATCAGCCCCTTTATTACGAAACGAATCCGGCATGAGCTTCGGCAGCGGATTTATACCCCCTATCTGGAATCCCATTTCTGGTGGATGGGCAATGGGAAGGAACCGATGAACAACTGGACGATCTGGTGCACACAGAATGTGCTTCTATCCGTCTTTTTATTAAATCAGAACAATGTTCAAAGCAATTCCACATTGCCCTCCGGCAGTCGTCCCGACGGTCCCTCCGAAAACGCCGATGCGTTCCTGTCGGCCGTTCTGCGCAAAGCATGCAGGAGTATCGACTACTTCCTCGCCGAATACGGTACGGACGGATGCTGCGATGAAGGCGCCCAGTATTACCGTCATGCGGGCCTGTGCCTGTTCAATGCGATGGAACTTTTAAATGACGTAACGAACAATGCTTTTTCAAAGTTATATCAGGAACCGAAAATCCGGAACATCGCTTCCTATATTTTTCATGTTCATATCGACGATAAATATTATGTAAACTTCTCGGATTGTTCTCCGGTTGCCGGCCGCGCCGGCGTTCGGGAGTTTCTCTTTGCCAGACGGACCTCCAACCCGGAAATGGCCGCTTTTGCCGCCGCGGATTTTCAGGCGGGAATGCCGGATACACTGCTGTTATCTGCCGAAAATAATCTATATTACAGGCTGCAGAACGCCTTTACGATTCGGGAAATCCGGGCATTCGCGTCGCAGGCTGCCGTCAAAGCCGCACAGAATGCACAATCGAATATCCCCGCCGGAATCTCTTTCCGACATCCCGACATCTACTATCCGAGCGTCGGCATCTTCATCGCCAGAGACGATACTTTCTGTCTGGCGGTCAAAGCCGGTGATAACGCGGACAGCCATAATCACAACGATACCGGCAGCTTTACCGTCTACCGGAAGGGTCTTCCTCTGCTGATCGATGTAGGCGTGGAAAGCTATACGAAGAAAACCTTCTCTCCACAGCGCTATGAGATCTGGACCATGCAGTCCGCCTATCACAACCTGCCGACGATCAATGGCCAGATGCAGATGGACGGCGAAGCTTACGCCGCGCGAAATGTCAGCTATCAATTATCTGACACGATATGTCAGATTGAAATGGAGCTCGCGGACGCCTGGCCGTCGAAATCCGGTCTGCTCTCTTTTCACCGGAGCGCACGCCTTCATAAAGGACAGGAAATTGTGATAGAAGACCATTTCGCTTTTCGAAACGACAGTCCACAGGAAAAAAATACCGGCGAAAATGCCGGTATCAAAAAAGATGTTGTAATGAGTCTGATGACTTATGAAAAACCCGTTCCGCTTCCTTCCGGAACTGCGGCAGCTTCTTTTGCCGATAATGCTTCGCAAACCGCCGGCTGTTCAGAGTCCCTTGCGCTCCGCATCGGCTCCGTCGGAAGCCTTTCCATAACCGGAGGACGGCTCTGTGCGATCGAAACCATCCCGATCACCGATGCGCGGCTTGGGACCGCATGGGAACACGAAATCTACCGGATTCTGATCAACGTTGCCGGCGGAAATCTGCAAATACGCATCTCATAACAGATAATAAGCCATCCCGAAGGTTCCGATCCCCGAATTGCAGGCAATGGATACGGAAGTGCGCTGCACGATCACCTTCTCAAAGGGAATACACCGAAGTATCTCATGCCGGATCAGTTCCAGCTGTTCCACGCTGCATCCGGCATGGGTGATATAGATAATATCCGTACTGATCTTCCCTTTATGCCGCAGATGCCAGTGAATCAGCCGCTTCCACGCGCCTTCCATGCGGCCGAACCGGGCGCCGGCCATAATCATTTTCCCCTGTTCCATCACGATCTCCGGATGCAGTCCGAAAAGCCTGCAGATGTTTGCCGATGCGGCATTCAAATATCCCCGTTGATGGAAAATTTCCGCAGAAGGCATCATATAATGAGATGCTATGCGTCTTTTTATCCGTTCTACCTGTCTGCATATTTCCGGCGCAGTCTGCCCCTCCATCGCGAGTTTTCCCGCAAACAGAACGATCAGAGCCTGGCCGCAGGAAATCTGTTCTGAGTCGATGACCTGCACATGATCAAAACCTTCTGCCGCCGCGACGGCGGTCTCGTATCCTTTTCCCACATGAGCTGACATGGAAATATGAATCACCTGTTCCGCCTGTGTCAGCGCATCCGCATAAAAATCTTCATACTCGCTCTGGGAGATATCATCCGAAACAGCATTGCTCGTCGTTTCCGTCATATACTGAATCAGATTGTCCGAGGAAATCTCCAGAATATCGGCAAACCTTCCGCTTTCCGTTTTAATATACAGATATATCATCCCGATATCATACTGATCGATCAGCTTTCCCGGAAGATCGCTGACACAGTCCGTCGTAATATAGATCTTCCTCTTCTTATGACGGGATATCCGCTGAATCTCATCTCCCTCTCCTTCCACCGTTTTTAACAGACGATATTCGATAATATCATCCGGTAAAAACTTCAGAATCGCTGCTTCCAGCGCCATGCCCTGAATGGGCTTTTCCAGATAATCATCAAATCCCTCTTCCAGACACCGGCTGCAAAATTCCGCCTCGGTATTGGCGGAAAGCACGATCACCGCCGAGTCACGGCACAGCCCGTTTTCCTGCCTTCGTATCTGCCGCAGCGTCTGAGCCCCGTCCATTTCCGGCATCATATAATCCATCAGAATGACATGATAATATTTTCTCTTCGTCATTTCCAGACACTGCTCACCGCTTCCCGCAAGATCGATCCCGATCTTCGTTTCCTTCAGCAGCTTACTTTCCACCAGAGCATTCATCGGATTGTCATCCACAAGCAGAATACGGGCTTCCGGCGCTTCAAAGCTTCTCCGGTATTCCCCGGTTTTTTCCCGGTTCCCCGACAGAAATTTTACATACCCGATAGGTGTCCTGTCCACGATCTTCTGCGGAATGGATACCGTAAACACAGATCCCTTCGTATAAATACTGTCCACGGTGATCTCGCCGTCCATCAGATCTACCAGCTGCTTCGTAATGGAAAGTCCCAGACCGCTGCCCTCCACTTTCCGGTTTTTCCGGGCATCCACGCGTCGAAAGGAATCATAAATATGCTCCAGCTCCTCCTTTCGGATACCGATTCCCGTATCCGATACCGAGATTTTCAAAAACCCCTCTTCTTCCGCCACCACATCCATATGTACGGACAGTGTCACGGAACCTTCTTTCGTATACTTGGCCGCATTGGTCAGGATATTCAGAACGACCTGACTGATCCGCTTCATATCCCCCAGAAGAACTGACGGAAGCTTTTCATCGATATCCAGCAGAAATTCCAGCTTTTTTTCCTTCAGACGCACCTGAATCATATCGATCAGATTTCCGAACAGCTCCACCGTCTGATATTCCATCGGGAGAATTTCCATCTTTTTCATCTCCATCTGCGACAGATCCAGCACATCGTTGACAAGACTCAGGAGCATTTTGCTCGCACTGCCGATGTTCCGGGCATATTCCTTCGTCATCTCCTCGCCGCTTTCCCGCAGAATCATCTCGTTCAGTCCGATGATAGTATTGATCGGTGTACGGATTTCATGGCTCATGCTCGCAAAAAAACTGTTCTTGGATTCGCTGATCTCTTCCAGCTCTTTCTGCTGCCGTTTGGCGATTTCCCGTTCTATTTCAAATATCTTCATCTGTACCTTCAGTATCAGACCGCCCGCAAGCCCAACGGAAAGCATCGCAAATACCGAGTCCGTATAAGCCGCCGCTTTGGAATCCATCGGTATGATCATTTCCGGGTGATAATATCCGAACACATAGGTGAAAATATCAACGGCAAGAGACAGCACAAGAAAAAAGACAAGTTTTTTCCCGGAAAACATCAGAAAAATATACAAAAGTCCCAGCGAAAACCAGATCGATGCGCCGCCCTCCAGGCCACCGCTTAAAAAGAACATCGTCGGAAAAATCCCCATAATAATCAGAAAGCCGACCACGATGGCCGCAAAATCCAGTTTTCGGAATTTGAAGGTTGCAAGCAGCGCAATTCCCAGTACCACAAGAAGGAGCGCCAGCGGCAGAACGATGATCTTCATATCCATGATGCTGATGCATTCTGCGATCCCCATAATTGCCAGCGTACTGCCTACCAGAATAATTACCCGGAATATCCGCTCCCTCAGTTCATAATCTCTCCGATAAATCATCCCGGTAATCTTCTGAATCCACTCTTTCATCCCCTGCCGCCTCCTTTCCTTTTCATACTCTCGCGGATACCCGATACGGCATCCACCGCGGACATATAGTCGGACATTTCTATCTTTTTCCGCACTGCACCCAGTTCTTCCTCCAGTATGGCGCCATGATACAGAAAGCCCTGCATCTTTTGTATCAGATCGAGCATCCGCTCCCCGTCAAGCGCATACATGGCGTTTTCCAGCCCGGCCAGCAGATCGTCAAAGGCTTCTTCGGAAAGCTCCGGCAGCACATTTTCCGTTTCGTCTCCATCCGTCCCAGGAAACGGCAGTCCGGATTCCTGCGTCCCGTCTGCTTCCCGGTGGGCCTCCGCCTTCCGAACATACGGACTCGCTTCCAGTTCTTCCATGAGATGATGATACTCGGCAATCATATCGGCATGATTGTTCAGCAGATAATCCACATCGCTCCTTTTCCCGGCAAGCTCTAATGCCTTCGCCTTCGCGGCGAGCGGAAGGGCTCCGATATTCTGCATCATGCTCTTCAGCGCATGGACCTTAATCGTGTAATTTTTCCAGTCATGTCTCTTAAACAGCTCCTCCAGAAGTTCCCGGTTCTCATTTCGTTCTTCATAATAGGCCTCCAGGATATTCAGATATTCCTCTTTTCCGCCGCAGTAGAGCATCCCCTGTCCAACATCCAGGCTGCCCACCGCAAATTCTTCTTTTTCTTTTCCGGATTTTTCTTTCTCCTTTTCCGGTTCCGCCTGTTTCCGGAATATCAGCTTTTCCGCCGGCAGGTTGCGCTTCAACACACGTTCCAGCACCGATATCTCAATCGGCTTGGAAATAAAATCGTCAAAGCCCTCCTCTAAGAACATTTCCCGATTGCCCGGCGCGGCATTGGCCGTCAGCGCGATAATCGGCAGTTTCCGGTAATAGTGGCCGACCTTTTCCCGAATACGATGCATCGTCTCGATGCCATCCATCTCCGGCATCATATGATCCATGAAAACAAAGTCATAGGACATATTTTCAATGAGACGCAGGGCCTCCTTTCCGCTGACCGCATAAGTAACCCTGATCTGATATTCCTTTAGCAGTCCTTCCACAACGCGGATATTCATCCGGTTATCATCCACCACAAGCACATGCGCCTCCGGTGCGGTGAATTTTCCCGGCCGGACCATCTGCCGCCCGCCCTCGGAACCCTCGCTTCCATTCAGAACAGAGACCACAGGAAGAATATAGAAGGGCTTGTAAAGCCGTATGATATCCGGATTTGTAATATATTTTTCCCTCGGACGGTCGATTACCATAATGACCTGCGCGTGCTGTGCGAGCCCGTCAAAATATGCCTCATCCTCCTGATATTCCTCAAGACTGATAAACACATGCGTATAAGCGTTATGCTCTCCCCGTCGTTTCAGCTCCGCCAGATTACGGCATACATGACATTTTACCCGAAGCTGTCTGATCATACCGTTAATAATGCCGGAATACTCATCCCGGATAGCCATCATATCGAACTGCTCCATATCAAAATACGCGGCGATGTTCATCTCTTCCCGGTTCTCCACCTGCCCGATCGGTTTTTCATCCAGCACTTTCTGGGGCACGACGAAACGGAACGTGCTTCCTTTGCCGATGCGGCTCCGCACCGTAATCGTACCTCCCATCTTCTGGACAAGCTCCCTGGAAATCGCAAGCCCAAGCCCGACACCGCCTTCCTGACGGTTCCGCCTCGTATCGATCTGGCTGAAGCTCTCAAACAGCTTTTCCAGTCCTTCCTCCTCTATGCCGATTCCGGTATCCTTTACCGAAATACAGAGATTGACGCCATAATTTTCTTTTCTTGCATATATCCGGACGATCACCCCGCCCTCATTCGTAAACTTGATCGCATTATCGATCAGATTCATCATCACCCGGCGGATCTTTTTCTCGTCGCCATAGAGGCCGCTCGGAATATTCGCATCACAGTCCACGATAAGCTCGATCTGCCTGTCCGCCTTCCTCGCCATCGCCATATTGATGATGTCGTTGATGGTAGATGTAATATTATAGGCTTCCTCTTCCAGATTCATCTTGCCCTGCTGCAGCTGGGAAAAATCCAGAATATCGCTGACAAGCGACATCAAATCATGCCCGGCATCCCGGATGTCAAAGACTTCCTCACGCATTTTCTCCGTATCATGCTCCCGAAGGGCCATTTCACTCATCCCGCAGATCGTATTGACAGGCGTCCGGATCTCGTGGCTGACATTGGCAAGAAAATCATCCTTGCTCTGCTCTGCCTCCATCAGCGCATCGATGATCTTATATACCTCTTCGTTACGCTCCGTCCGATTCCGCAGCCAGACAAAAAGAAGATACAGCACACAGAAAATATTTCCAAGCTGAGCCGCCAGCCCCAGGATTTCTTCTCCCTGCAGCATCCCGAACGTTCCGGCAATGACGCCATGATAAAAGATGATAAAAAGCAGGGAAAACAATGCAATTCCAAGGAGCTCGGAGATACCGAAAAAGGACACGATGACCGCCATCGCCATAAAGGTCGGCACCACCATGATAAGCTCTTTCATATGAGCGGCATACAGAATAACGGTCAGCTGTATCAGAATCGTCCCGATAAACGCCCTGATCCGGAAATTTCTGTATTTACCAAGAAAAATCCCCCATCCGGATGCCAGCCCCGCCAGCATAATTCCCGGAATCCACGCCGGCCAGCCATGATGAACCGCGGCAATGCACAGATTCAGCGTATAAATACTGTAGAGAATGATAACAACACGCTCTCTTTTTCTCTGATACTGTCTGTTCTGCTCAAAAAATTCCACCCCTTATCCCCCCTGCACTAATGAAGCTGCCTGTAGATCTTACGCAAAATCCGGAAAATATCCGGATTGAACTTTTTACCCGCATCCGCCTCCATCATTGCAAGCGCCTCCTCGATATGGTAAGAATCGCGATAGGTACGGTTTTCCGTCATGGCACAGTAAGCGCTTACGACGGAAACAATCTGCGCCGAAAGCGGAATCTCCTCTCCGCTTTTTCCGCATGGATAGCCGCTCCCATCCCAGTTCTCATGATGGTACTGGACAATCTCCAGAGACATCTGCAAAAAATCGTTGTAGTCTCCCGTATCCATAATATCCTGCAGAATTTTGGCCCCGATCGTCACATGCGTTCTGATCACCTGCCTGTCCTCCAAAGACAATGATTCCGTTTTCCGCAAAAGCTCTGTCGGTATCGCCACGTTTCCAAGATCACAGAGCGGCGCTGCCAGTTCTATCGTATCGATGTAAGCATCCGAAATCAGATGGCTGTACTCTGCGGACAGCTGCATCGCCTCCGCCAGAATCCGACAGTTATAGCAGAGCCTCTCCATATGATTCTCATCATAACATGCGTTTTCTCTTGCCACACGAATCAGCGCGTAAAGCACGTTCTTTTTTTCCAGCTCCAGCTGGTGCAGCTGCTCTCCAACGGAAGTCTGAAGCCTTCTGTTCATCGCAAGCAGCTCTCTGTTGGCATCATACAGTTTCAGATGCAGCTTCAGTCTTGCCTTTACGATTTTCGGAATAAAGGGCTTCGTAATATAATCCTCACCGCCCAGATCAAACCCCTTTACCACATCCGCAGGATCGTCGAATGCGGAAATAAAAATAATCGGAATATCCCTTGTTTCCGGGTTTTCCTTCAACCGCTGGCAGATCTCATACCCGTCCATTTCCGGCAGCGCAACGTCTAAAATGATCAGCTGCGGCCGCAGCCTGCCGACCATCCTGAGCGCCTGAGCGCCGTTCTCCGTCAATACGGGCTGACACCCCATCTCCTGAATAATATCCCGCAGTACAAAGCGGTTGGTATCCACGTCGTCCACCACCAGTATCCTTGCGGTCTCCCTGTTTCCTGTTTCCTGTACCATACGCCTTCTCCCTGTTATTTGCAAAAGGGACTGCCGCACTGAGCGAGAACCATGCCATATATAGTAATTTCGAACGATATAGATAACTATATATGGTATGGTTTCTGCTTAATGCAACAGTCCCTTCATATTATCATGTTACGATTTGTTGAAACACTTTAGCCCCTGCGCACCAGATGACGCGGAAGGCCATTTACAAATAACGGCTGTAATTCACCCATGATAAGCGGTCTTGCGTATTTCTCATAGCCATCGTTCAAGCCCTTGCCATCCTCGGTGATCCATTCGTCCGGAACTTTTCTTTCCACATTGGCAATCGCATGAATATCATATGCGCTCGTACCACACTGATACGGATCGTCACCGTTTCTGTCAAGCGTAATCATCATGCCTGTCTTTCCTGCTTCCGCCGCGTTAACCGCATCGAAGCCAACCTGGAACGCTTCGTTAATATCGGTCAGGGAAGCGAGATGTGTTGCCGCACGCTGTAAGGTGGAAAACTCAATCGCACGGGTCTTTAATCCTGTTTCCGCCGCAATTTTATCCGCTAACATCACTGCCGTACCGGACATCTGTTTATGTCCGAAAGCATCAACCGCAACTTCTCTGCCCAGCTCGCATACATAACGGCCGTCCGCAATCTTCACACCTTCCGATACCGCGATAACCACGGAAGATTTCGTATCCGCAAGCTTCCTGATGTCTTCCATGAACCTGTCCATATCGAATACTTTTTCCGGTAAATAGATCGCATCCGGTCCGCTGCAGTCATCGCCCCTGGAAAGCGCTGCCGCCGCCGTCAGCCATCCGGCATTACGTCCCATAATTTCAACGATACAGATCGTCGGACGCTGTGCGCCGAAAGATTCGTTGTCACGGATAATCTCTTTCATACTGGTTGCAATATATTTTGCCGCGGAGCCGTAGCCCGGACAATGGTCCGTAATCGGAAGATCGTTGTCGATGGTTTTCGGAACCCCCATAAACCGCTGTGTTTTGTTATGGGCAGCCGCATAGTCGGAAAGCATCTTAACCGTATCCATTGAATCGTTACCGCCCGCATAGAACAGGCATTCAATGTCATGCTTCTCCATAATTTCAAAAACTTTCTCATAGACATCCTCATGCCCTTCGATCTTCGGCATTTTGAAACGGCAGGAGCCTAAAAATGCGGAAGGAGTTCTCTTCAACAGCTCAATACCGGTCTCATCATCGAGATACTCCCCAAGATCGATCATTTTATCCTGAAGAAAGCCTTCAATGCCATGCACCATACCATAAATTTTCTTTACGCCAAGCTTCTTTGCCGCCGCATAAACACCCGCTACGGAAGAATTGATAACGGCTGTCGGGCCGCCGGACTGACCAACAACAATATTTCCTTTCATTGCCACATCTCCTTTATATTCTTTGTTTTCTGCTCATGTCATCCGGATTATCGTACCCGGACAGACTTATAAGCAGTATACCAAATAATTCCTGAAATGGCAAGTATCTGAATCGGAAACAGTCCCGGCTCCTACCGTATCAGATAAAAGAAATACCCCGCATAGCCCAGAAGGAGAATCGCTCCTCCATGCCGCTGTAACTTCTGCTTCCGGATCACGCACAGCCAGAGCAGGACTGCCGTTGCAATGCACACACTCGTATCGAACCGGAATTCGGGCTGATAAACAACAGGTGTTATAACACCGGCAATTCCCACTACAAACAGAATATTGAACAAATTGCTTCCCACAATATTTCCGACCGCAATATCCGCTTTTCCCTTGATCGCTGCGGTTGCGGATGTAACGAGCTCCGGCAGGGAGGTTCCGAAAGCAACGATGGTCAGTCCGATCAGGCGCTCGCTCATGCCGAAAATTTTTGCAAGCTTCGTCGCGGCATCGACCGTAATATCGCTGCCCCATACGATCATCACGCCGCCGATTAAGATCAGCAGAATCAGTTTCAGCATGCTGTCTCTTTTACCATCCTGCGCCTGTTCCCGTTCTTCCGAAACGGCCTGTCCTTTCTTCGCCATCCGCAGAAGATATAACAGATAGAATACCATCCCCGCCAACAGAATGAGACCGTCTCCCCTTCCGACCGTTCCGTCCGTCAGGCCGAGAGCAGCCAGCAGCGCCGTCGCGCCGATGACCATCGGCAGCTCATACCGGATGGTGGATTTCTGTACCGCCAGAGGAGATATAACGGATGTTACTCCAAGTATCAGAAGAATATTCATGATATTGCTTCCCACAACATTACCGATCGTGATTTCCGCGCTCCCCTTTAATGCCGCCGAAGTGCTGACGGCCGCTTCCGGAAGACTTGTACCGATTGCAACGATCGTCAGCCCGATGACAAGCTGCGGAATACCGAATTTCTCCGCGACCTTACTCGCTCCCTCCACAAACCAGTCCGCGCCCTTTACCAGCATCACAAATCCCAGGACAAGAAACAGTAACTGCACTGCTACGTTCATTTTTCCTTCCTCCTTATAAAAATAATAAAAAAGAAGAGACTCTCAGCACTCCTGTGCTAAAAGTCTCGTACTTCCAGATCAACTATCCGTTCCGGCATGTCCACTGCCGCCGCATACGGACAGGAAGCTTGAAAGATGCGCAGACATGGCGTCTGCCAGGGTATGTTGCCTACGCATGATAACTACTCCCTCTTAACTTGCCACCAGATTATCATATCCCGCAATGTCTGTCAATATACCAGTCGAAAAAAAGCACAAAGCCCGTTTTTCTTAGCGGAAAATTAACTGACACATGTTATTGTTTCTTCATATTATACAAAGCCAGCGTGCTGCCGTTCAGCATCTGATAGGAACCGTCCGGCTGCTGCTCCAGCGAAATAAGATAATCATACTTGGGGCTTCCCGTCTTTCCTTCTTTCCCTTCCATATACAGAACTTCCGGAAACAGAACGAAATAGATTCCCTCCCCTTCCGCAAAGCCGGCTGCGGCATTTTCCACATCGCACCCATAAGTGCCTCTGTGCATGTTCTGTTCGTCCTTACTGCTGTCCATATACCAGATATAGGTGCCGTCCTGTTCCATGACCAGATAACCGGAATCACCAAGGTCCCATTCTCCTGTCAGGAATTCTCTGGCCTTTTCTTCCGCCTCATGATTATCCGGAACGTTCATGACCGCGGAATTCATGACCTTTAACGCCTCGTTCTTTCCGGAATCGTATTCCCCTTTTTCCGCCACATAGGAAACAGCATAAGCATAATAGTTTTTGCCGTAGAAACGCTGCAGGGCAATCGTTTCCACACCGTCTTCCTCATATCGGCAGACCCATTCATACCAGCTGTCATTCTGTACCTGCACTTCCGTCGGCACTTCGATCTCCTCATAACCGGGGAACGTAGAATAGATCTGCTTCGCGGTATTTAACATATCCAGCGGATGCTGATAGTAGGATTCTCTGGAACAGGAAATGCCGAGCACCGCATCTCCCGGTCCGCGGAAAACAAGGTTTGCATCCGTACTCTCCTCTTCCGCATAGGTCCATACGGAATCGTCATACAGAAGCGACATGGCTCCCAGTCCCGCCTGCTTTAAATTGTCTTTCTCCGTCCCCTGCGCTCCCGCATCCGTTCCCGTTTCTCCCCCTGCGCCGCAGCCCGCAAGCAGAATTAAAAACAGCGTACACAACAGCATTTTCGCCCTGTTTCCTGTTTTCCGTCTCTTTATTTCATTCTTCATTTTCACTATGGTATCCTTTCCTTTATTTTATCTTTTCACTAATGGATTTTCGCCAGCGCTTCTTTGGAAAGCATCTTACGGATATTACACAGAAACAACACCGTTGCCGTCGTGGCGGAAAGAATATCGGAAATCGGTTCCGAATAATATACGCCCATCACACCGAAAAAACGCGGCAGCACAATCGCTAACGGTATCAGCAGAATGATCTTCCGAAACACCGCAATAAAAAGGGAGATTTTCGCCTGTCCCAACGCAAGAAAGGTCGGCTGTATCCCGTTCTGCAGTCCGAAAACGGACATTCCGAACATAAATACCGGCATGGTTTTTCCAACCAGCGCGATCAGATCGGTATCTTCCGTAAAGAAAGACGCATACCATTCCGGAAACAGAATTGTAGAGGCCGTGCTGACCAGCATGAAAACAAAGCAGGCTCCGATCATCCAACGGTAAACCTCCCTCACTCTTTTAAAGTTTCCGGCGCCATAATTATAACTAATAACAGGTGATATCCCCTGAGTAAAACCGCCTATCGGAGCGGAAAAAATCTGCATGACACTCTGCATGATCGTCATGGAACCCACATAGAGGTCGCCACCATAAGTCTGTAAACCATGATTTAACACGATACTGATAAAGCTTTCCGTCGCCCGCATAATAAAAGGAGAGATTCCAAGGGAAAAGATACTGAACAGAATTCCCTTTTCCAGTCTCATACAGCTCCTTCTGATTTTTAACGTCGTTTTCTTCCCTGTCAGGAATCCTACCACCCAGATGGCGCTCAGCGCCTGTGAAATAACGGTTGCTATCGCAGCTCCCTTTACACCGAGCCCGAATGCGAAAATGAAGATCGGGTCCAGAATAATATTCGCAATGGCTCCGATTAAAACCGAATACATGGCAATTTGGGACTGGCTCTGACAGATGATAAAAGAATTCAGCCCCAGCGCGAGCTCCACAAAAATCGTTCCAATAAGATAAATCGAGATATAATCAACCGCATACCCGATCGTGGCATCGCTGGCTCCGAACATATATAACAGTGGTTTTTGAAACGCGTAGAAAAAGACCATCAGAATCACTGTACAGATGATCAGAAACGTGACGCTGTTTCCCAGTATTTTTTCCGCATGTTCCCTGTCCTTCTTTCCAAGCCAGATCGCCGCAAGCGGCGCTGCGCCATTGCTGATAAATGCGGAAAAAGCCGAAATGAACACCGTAATACAGAAGGTCACGCCCACACCCGTCAGAGCCTCCGCGCCCACACCTTTCATATGTCCGATATAAATACGGTCAATAATGCTGTATAAAATATTAATCAGCTGGGCCAGAATCGCCGGAAAAGCCATGCTGACCACAAGACTTCCGATGGATGAAGATGCCATCCTTTCTTCTCTGGACAATACCTCCGATGATTTCGGCTCCTTCCTGATCTGACTGTTCTGTTCCATTCTAATCCCTACGCCTTTCTCTTCCTGCGACATTTGCGAAACTCTGCCTGCGATAGTCTTCCGTCACGAATACCTGCATCCGGACTCTTGATCCGATATTATAAGATCATATTCCAATTAATCGAAAAAGGCAATAATATCATTCGTTATTATTATTCTCTTTTTTTCATTTTAACAAATATCGGGGTTGCTAATTCCAGATTTAATTTTTCAAAGCAGAGTATTTTTCCTGTCACTTTCCGAATTTTTGCCAAAACCGGGTTTTCAAGTTCTTCATAAAATGATACTATAAACCTGTATCATACAGCATATTTTAAACCATATTATACAGAAGTTTTCAGTCAAAAGGGAGGTCCAATTATGGCAGCAACCGACTACACAGCAGCGTTTAAACAGGGAAGAAAAAGCTATCAGGCCGCTCTGACAAGAGGCGAGTATCCCTATCTTCCGGTACTTGACGATATTTTGTCCTATACGGAAATCGCTTCGATCGATAATCTTGGCCTGATTGATATCCCGCTCTCTAAAATTATCGGAACGAAAACAGAAGGGCGCACCAACGCTTTTGCCAATAATTTTATGCCCCTTCTTCCGGAAGATTCGGAATTCGGCATGAAGTGGTCATTGCTCTATGACCACCAGATCAATGAAGGAATCAGAGACCCCATCGTTGCCTATGAATTTATGAACCAGTTCTATGTTCAGGAAGGCAATAAGCGCGTCAGCGTTATGAAATATCTGAAAACCTACAGTATCCCCGGTACCGTGACCCGTCTGATTCCCCGGAAAACAGAGGATAAGGAAAACCGTTTATACTACGAATTTCTGGATTTTTACGCGGTTTCCCAGAGCTATGATGTCTGGTTCAGCAAGGAAGGCAGCTACAAAAAGCTTTTAAAGCTGATGGGGAAAAAAGAAGACGAACCCTGGGACGATGATGACAGGCTCACATTCCACACCGCCTGCTACAATTTCTCGGAAGCTTTCCGGATGGCTCATGGAGAAAAGCTGGAGCTTTCCGTTTCCGATGCCTTTCTGGTCTATGTTGAAATTTACGGGTACGATCAGGTGAAAGGCGAAAGAGAACAGGAAATGCTTACCGCTCTCCAGAAAATGTGGACGGAAATCACCCTTGCCGATAAAGGCAATCAGGTAGAGCTGGTTCAGAATCCTGCGGGCCGCCTGCTCCCTACGGGAGCGATTTCACCGGAAAACCTGAAAATTGCGTTTATCTATACGAAAACACCCGATACCTCCAGTTGGGCCTATGCCCATGAATTAGGCAGAATGTACATAGAACAGGCCTATGAGGGTAAAATAAAAACAATGGCTTTTGACATGGCTGACAGTGACGCGGAAGTAGCAGATGCAATCGAAATGGCGATTGAACAGGGCTGTAACCTGATTTTTACAACAGCCGCCCAGATGGTAAACCAGAGCGTCCGTTCCGCGATTCTTCATCCGAAAGTAAAAATTTATAACTGCTCCATCATGATGTCTTACTCCTCCATCTGCACCTATTATGCGCGGATGTATGAGTCCAAATTCCTGATGGGCGCCATCGCGGCCGCGCTTTCAAGAACCGACAGACTCGGCTATGTTGCGGACTATCCGATTTATGGAACGCTGGCCAATATCAATGCCTTTGCGCTCGGCGCAAAAATGATTAATCCTTATGTCAAAATTCATCTGGAATGGTCCAAAATAAAAGGACAGGATGCCAGAGAACGTCTGAATCAGGAGGGGATCGTCTTCGTCTCCGACAACGATAT
>CALDLG010000102.1 GCA_937910785.1 uncultured Lachnospiraceae bacterium
CTGCTGTATATGCACTTAAAGAAACTGGAAACGGCGCGGCTTGTTGCAAGCGCAATGGAAATATCGGAAAGCGGCAAGGCGATGAAGTATTATGCACTGGAGGATTTTGAACTGCGGATCACGAAGGAGCTGCTGAACGGACTTTCACAGAACATCGTTATTGAAACACCGTCCAGGGACAGCGAATAGCCGGAAACGGATACGCCGTAAAGCCGTAATTCCTGTTTCACAAAGTATATGATAGAAAGGCGGTTATTTTCATGGAACTGGTTTTAGAGAATGTCACGAAAAAATATAAGGGCAAAACAGCAGTCTGCAATATCAGCACAGTGCTGAAAAACGGTCAGCTTATCGGGCTGATCGGCAAAAACGGTGCGGGAAAGACAACGCTTATGAAAATGCTGGCTACTATTATAAAGCCTACAAGCGGCCGGATTTTTCTGGATGGACAGGACATGGTAAGAAATCCGGGCATTGCAAGAAACACGATAGGCTATCTGCCGCAGGAGGTTTTCGTGTATCCCAATCTGACAGCTTATGAATACTTGAATTATGTTGCGGCCATAAAAGGGATGAAGAAAAGTGAAGCCATGCATCAGATAGGGCAGCTGCTTTCGGAGTTCCATTTAGAGAATGTAAAAGATAAGCGGCTGAGCGGTTTTTCCGGCGGCATGAAACAGAGGGTGGGGATCATCAGCGCATTGCTGGACAGCCCGAAACTGATTATCGCAGATGAACCGACAACAGGGCTGGACCCGGAAGAAAGGATCACTGTGCGTAATATGCTTTCAGAGCTGGCAAAAGAGCGGATTGTGATACTCTCCACCCATATCGTTTCCGATATAGAGGCTGCTGCGTCCAGAATCCTGATGCTGAAAAATGGCAGTCTGATTTTTGACGATGCACCCCACAGTCTGATCGCCAGGGCGGAAGGATATGTCTGGGAATACACATCGAATTCAGTGCAATACGGCACAAGAGGAATCAGCAGCATGGTGCAGACAAAGGACGGTATCCATGTAAGGCAGGTCAGCCGTAAAAGTCCGGCAGGAGGGGCTGTCCCCGTAAGCAGTACCCTGGAGGATGCCTGCCTGTTTGCCCTGGAGGGAGAAGAATGAGACCGTACATCATATATCATGTTTTTAAAACAGATTTTTTAGAAAGAACCCGTCGTTTTTCCTTTACGGCCTTATGCGCGGCTGTCATGTTCCTGACATTTTTTTCCGTTCCGGATGTAAAAGCTCCGTTTGTATCGATTTGCATAGAACCATATATTATCCGTCAGGGCTCTAATGCTACATGGATTCCGATTGCCATAGCTTTATGCGGTGGGGTGTTGTTTCCCATTGTTGGCTTCGGCTTTGTGAAAGGAAATATCGGCATGGACAGGAGCAGTGGGTTCCTTTATGTCTGCCAGTCCATGAACATGAAAAACAGCAGTTATATCATTGGGAAATTCCTGTCAAATCTGCTCATGCTGACAATTATGTGGTTTGCGGCAATCGTAAGTGCGGCTGTTATGCTCATGTTGAAATTCCCTGACCACGGTCTTGATTTCTGCGAATATATCAGTCCTTTTTTGGGGATTTATCCGGGAATTGTTTTTGCCGCTGCTTTTGCCGTGATACTGGAAAGCCTGCCCATACATGACAGATTTAAAAACGCAGCCGGGATCATCCTGCTTTTCATTCTGTTTCTGGTCAGCTATGGGGCCGGTGAATATGGCAGCCCCCTTATCCGGGTTATGGATTACAGTAATTACAGTTGGAATATGGAAAGCATAAATTCTGTCGTGAATCCGATGATTGGCCATGATGTCCGGGAAACGGGCATCCTTGTACCCGGCGGGATGTTTTCGGAAAGCAATGGGGCAAAAGAGCTTTTCTTTCGTGGTCTGGTATGGGACAGCAGCTATTTTGCCGATAAAATGTTTCTGCTTGCAATATGCCTGATGCTGGTGGCAGCCGCTGTTATGGTTTTAGAGAGGACACAGCGGGAGAAGAAGGACAGGGCGAAATCCGGCAAGGACTGTGTGAAAGCTGCCCATTGTCATTATGTAAACCATTTTGTGTTTGAGCTGAAACTGCTTTTTAAAGGGTTTCCCAAAGCGGTTTTTATTACAGTCGCAGGCTTGTGGACTTACAGCTTTTTTGCACCGCCAGCATATGTGCAGGGCTATGTATGGGTAATAACGCTGATTTTCACGATGCCCCTGTTCTCGCAGATAGGATGCAGGGAATATGAATACAATATGGCGGAATACTTTATGACAATCAGATTTTCGCCGGTAAAGCAGGCATTGTATTCCTGGCTGTGGGGAGTGTTGATTTTGCTGATGCTTTCCGTTCCTGTTATTTGGAAGATGATATGGCAGCATGAATATTTCCATGCCGCCTGTTATGTGGCATTTGCGTTATTTATCCCCGCTGTGGCAGGGTTTTTGGGGGAATTCGCAAAAACAAGGAGAGCCTTTGAAACATTGTTTTTGCTGTTATGCTTTCTGCTGATCAACATGCCGTCATTTCTGTTGAATGGATATGTGGCGGCTATTATGGGAATAGGAACGGTTATTTGTATTCTGACAGTTTCCGGAAAGAAAATAAAAGTTTGAACAGGAAGGCTATATAACGAAAAGATGTATGATATTCGTTTTATGCACCGCCTGCATTGAAAAGCTTTTTCACAAAATGAAAATCAGAGTATTCTGATTCATGACATAAAGATGCATCTTCAATCTATCAAATTACTGAATGAAAAAGATGCACCTGATAAAATAAATGCTTATATGCAACAGCTTTTGGAATCTTCCGGCTTAAAAGAAACCGCAAAAACCTGCGATAATGAAATGCTGATGGAAATCCTTACCCATGCGTCTTTCTATGGGGGATGGCCGAAAGCGTGGGCTGCTTGCCGCATGGCAAAGGCGGGCTGGGCGGAAGAGACAGAGGACGATGCAAGGAAGCAGCATGAAAACACCATGATCTTTCCGATTGGTGTGCCCAATGACGGGTTTGCACAGTATTTTATCGGGCAGAGTTATCTTGCGCCTCTTTCTGCTTCTCAGGTTGGTATTTTGGATATTTTGGAAGTGAAATTGGGAAGTGAATTGGGATAGTGATTGTCGCGCGGCCTTTCGTTACCGAAAAGTAGTCGTTTCGTTACCTTCACCCCAAAAAAGAAAAAATTCTGCCGATATAAAAGAAAGATACTTATCTTTCGGTAAAAGTCTTTGCATCCGTCGGGTGGAATGCGCCGGAACAAGTGAAGCAGGCATGGCTGGAGGCGGCAAAGGAAACGGATACCGCATTTCAATTCCGGCAACCTGTATTTCGAGATGTGAGGCGGTGGCTGTTGCGTTTGGCGATGCACTGAATTTGGAATGGCATAAATCAACAGGGTTAATTAAAAAAGGAGTATGTTTTTATGAATATTAAAATGAATCATTATATGAATCAGGCATCCTATACGGCGGCAGCAGGCGAAAGAACGTCAGAGTCTTATGCTGGCGGCACAATTAAGAGTGGAGAGAAGTCCTGCGCAAACAGGGATACCGTAGCAATTTCCGTAGCAGGACAGCAGTTTTTCGCTGAACGAATGAAATCAGGTACGGATATGGGATTGATACGTTTAGGTTCTGATTTAGATGAGTTCAGAAACGCTTTGCGCTCGATGAATGAAAGCCTTCCTGTTAGTTGGAAGGCAATGGTTGACCCGTACAATACGATTACCAATCTGGCTAAAATGGAATCCCGCCTTAAACAGTTGATGGACCCGGCGGCTTCTCATAATGATGAAGATATGGAGAAGGTCGCAGAGGCTTACGCAAAGGAAAAGATTGATGCATTGATAGAAAAGAAAAAAGCAATGATTGCTGACGGAACGGCAAAAACTCCGGCCGGGGAGTACGAAGAATATAAAACCGCATATGATGCTTACCATTCGGAAAACGGCAGAAGTCTGATTGCAAAGATGACAGGAGATACAAAGAAAGCGTATTGCATATACGCAAGCATTATTGACGGAACGAAAATAACAATGGAAGACGAAGAGTTTCTTATCTTACATAATCGTACAATGTACAGAGCCGCAAAAGACGAATATATTCGTAAAACCGAAGAACCTTATCATGCAATGAATGGTGTTCCTTTAAAATAGCAATATGAGGAAAGGGAATATTAAAGAGGTTGCATAGATGCTGTTGACACCGGGCAGCTTTGTCATACGGTCTGTTGCAATTTGTTCGCTGAGATATTGTAGGATATAAGCCCCTGATTACTCATTTGTGAAACCGGATGGGGCAGCAACGGCGGGCCAGGCCCGTTTATATCTTTTTTCTGTTTTTATTGCAGCATATTGTGTTCTGCTTTTGCAGAAAAAACAGATAGTTTTTCTCAGCAATATGACGATATGTCACTATAATATGCTGAAACAGCTAAATCAACAGGCGGCGTATTAAGGCGGATGAATATTTTGGGTGAAAGATATCCCATTATTATAAAATGAGATATTTATTTGACTTTCAAATCTTACATATGTAATATTATAGAAAATATTACATATGTAAGATTAAAAACAATGATGATAAGAATATTGAAGCGGGGCAGGGGATAAATGCAACTGGCAGATAATGGAATTTTGTAAGGCGGTGGAGGAAAAGGAAAATGTCAGGCTCACAATTATAGTGATTCTGGAGTCTGGCTTTCGGAAGTTTGATCTGGAAACAGAGGACGGTAAAGTAAATGTCGTCAGAGGGTATTACCAATATGACCGGAATAGACAACTGCAAAACAGAAATACGGTTAGCTATAAACAGAACAATATTTTTCTTGTTGATTGGGATGAGGAAGATGTTGGCGATTTGGATTTTTATGATATATTTGATCATTTTTTTCATAAGAAAAATCTTAAAAACGCTGTTTTATCTTTCCTTTTGCGTTTTATTGACTTTATAAATCTTGACAATTTCCCCAAATACTGTATAATACAGTATTGGATAATACAACTATGGAGGTGAATTATGTCTACGATTGATTTAATCATTTTAGGCTCATTATGCCAAAGCCCAAAAAGTGCGTATGACTTACAAAAGCAGATTGAATCCCGAAACTTGTCAAGGTGGATAAAAATCGGTTCATTTACTGTTTACAAAAAAGTGGTTCAATACGAAAACAAAGGATATGTTATTAGCGAAACTGTTAAAAACGGAAATATGCCCGAAAAAACAATATACACAATAACACCAAAGGGAAAAGAAGTCTTTAAAGAATTGATGACTAAATTTTCTTTAGCCGAAACAAGAGTGTTTTTGGATTTTAATGCTGTTATTGTGAACATGGCTTTGATTAACGAGAGCTTCGCGAATGAATGTATTGCAAATATTAAAAATAGTATTCAAAACACCAAAATGCAGATTATGGAGCAATTACCCACGTATAAAGACATTCCACTATTTGGGCGAGCTATATTGGAACAACAATTTATGCTTTTAGAAACATTAGAAAAGTGGGAAGAAAATTTTGAAAAAAAATTAGCAAAAGAAAGGGAAAAGAATGAATATGATATATTTTATATTTCTTAATTTGGTGATATATTTACCATTTCACTTATTTGAGGAAGCTATTGGCGATTTCCCTAAATGGATGTATGAGCATAAATGGTTGCCCTATCATATGACACATGGTCACTGGATGGCAAACAATTTGTTTATTTATTATCCCATGCTTCTTATATCAATTTTTCTATTTGTGTTCAATAATAGGTTGGTATGTTTTGGAGTGGCAATTCTTATATGGGGAATAATAAATTTTGGAGACCATTTTTTCTATACAATCAAAGACAGAAAAATATCTCCGGGGTTAATAACTGGAATACTTTTTCTTGTTAATTCGGTTTTGGGATTAAGAAATTATTTTTTGTCAGATTCCTTTTCTGTATATCAGTTGATAATAGGAGTTTTGATTGGCGGTGTGTTATTTGGTTTGCCTATGGGCTTATGTGTTGTTTTTTATAAGTTTTTTGATAAGTATATCAAATAAATGTTTAAAATGTAATCTTTAACTATATAATGCCCCATGTGGGAGAAAGGGGAAATTTTCTATGACTTGCACAGAAGTGAGGAACTCACCCCTACCCTGCTGCGAGAGTTTGTGGAGAAGATAGTCGTCCACGAATCGGAAGCCCTTGACGGGAAACGCCGGGGGAAGCTCCGCAGACAGGAAATCGAAATCTATTACTCTTTTGTCGGCAAGGTAGAACTGCCCGACTAAAGCCCGACCCGTCCGGCAGTCAGCCGGATAGGAACGGCAAAATTTTTTACACTTCTTTTACTTCTTTATATCACATGAGCAAAAATTTAGGAGTTGAATCAGTTTATCAGGTTCCGGAAAATATATTTGAAAATGTCATTATGACATATTTCGATATAGATAAAGAAACGCTCCGGAGCGCAACGACATATTCTGTCGAAGATACAGCTTATGAATACAGGCCGCGGGGATTTTATGAAGCTGAATATCCGGATATTCCCTATCCGGAAGCAGTTCAGTACATCGTCAGCGGTGCTGACGAAGAAAATAAGGACGTAACAATCACGCTCATCATCAATGCAGTATACCCAAATGAAAATACATCGAAGGCATACTCACATGAAACGGTGATCCGCTTAATAGATGAGGAGCGCTTTCAATATGTATCGAACCGTATGATTTCGCCGGAAGGGGATTATGTCGCATGGTGGCATTCTGACCGTCTGACAGAGGAAGACAGGGAAAAACTTTTCCCGAAAGAGATTTGTGGAGGAGATGAATAGCAGAAGATGTGAAATGATCAGGACCGTATTTTATCAAAAATAACAGCGTCGTGTTTATATTAATACTTTCAATATAAACGATAACAATGTCGTTTTTCCTTGACAATTAGAATAAAAGTGCTATTATAAAAACGATAGCATTGTCGTTTTATTTGATTGGAGAAGGAGACGAATGTTATGCCAAAAGTGAAAAATGAATATTTGGAAAACAAAAGAAACCAGATTTTAGATGCTGCATTTGCAGTATGTAAGCGAAAACCGGCCTATGATATTACGATGACAGATATAGTATCGGAAACGGGTATGAGTCAGGGGGGAGTCTATAAATATTTTAATAATATTGATTTGGTGCTTGCCGCGCTCATTGATAAGTCAAATTTACAGGGAAACTACATTGAACAAATAGATGAAATTATGGAGTCCGGCAGCGCACCGGATGTTATTTTATACAATTTGTTTTTGGTTTCCGAACAGTATTTTTCTGATATGCTGATAAGCTATAACAAAATACTTTTTGAACTTAGCACATTTTTTGCATATAATCCGGAGCGGTATGAACGAATTAACAAAAATGTGACCACTTCATCAACTTTTGGGTATTTGACACAATGTGCATCGAAAATTTTGATCACAGGTGTGGAGAATGGATATTTTATGCCTGTTATGCCGGTAAAAGATATTATGGCTTTTATCATAGCTTCTTTTGATGGCATTATACGGGATGTAACGCTATCCAAATGCTATTCCGGAAAAAGTGTACCGGAATCAGATGTTGCTTTTCATGAGAAAAATCTGATTTACTGTTTATATATCAGCACGATGTCTTTGTTGGGAAAAAATCAAAATGAGGGGTAGCTTATGAAAAGAATAGTGTCAGCTTTGGTAATCATTGTATGCGGAATATTGATGGGCAGCATAGTTCATGGATCACAGGAAACCGAACTGATGGCAAGCAGTTATGATATAAAAGGATATTCCATTGCCCGTTATGAAAACAATAATATTGTATTTGAGAATTATGGCGATGGAATAGATGAAAAGTCCGTATTCGAACTTGCTTCCAATGGCAAGGTGGTCAGTGCCTATATCGCTTTGAAGTTAGTTGATGAGGGAAAACTGAACCCTGAAGACAAAATTGCCCCTTTTTTAGATGGCAGCCTGATTACTGATGATGAAAGAATATATGATATAACTTTGCAACAATTGTTATGTCATACGGCAGGATTTTCCGCGTCTTTTGAATTGGGCATTGATAAGAAAATATATTCGAATCCCGGCGAGCAATTTAGCTATTCAGGGGTTGGATATATTTATTTACTCAAACTTCCCACACCGTTTGGTGCGTTGAGCCTTGAAAAATCAATA
>CALDLG010000103.1 GCA_937910785.1 uncultured Lachnospiraceae bacterium
ATGCCGGATCGATCTTCGGATTCGCCGGCGTCCTCACCGCCCCCTGCACCGATGCACCGTTCCTGTGCAGGTACGCTTCTTCAAATCCCGGCGTTTCACCGCTTTGCCCGATCCTTCCGCGATGATACGGATTGTAGATCATCGCATTTCCCTGTCCAATTCCTGTCACTGCCATCGTCAATTTCCTCCTGCTGCTTTCTATATTTAACTCCCCTGAAAAGATTGTCTGTCAGATACCCCTGATCCCGTTATTTTCCTTTATCCTGAAATAACGCGGTCAATAATTTTTCCTCCGTATCCTCTTTCTCCGCGTCCTGCAGCTCCTCCCTTTTTCCTTCGAGTTCCTGCACGGTTTCCGTCTGTGTCTGCTGCTCTCTCAGTTTGGCGATGCGTTCCCGCATCTCTTCCCGAAGCGCATCCAGCTGATCATCGAAGTCTTCCAGAAGCTTATCCCACTCCTCTACGGAAAATTCGGAGTTTCCAATCATGTATTTGGGCGGCCCGTTCTTGATCCTGTCTTCTATGAACTCATAAAACTGAAGAAGCGCTTCTTCCATCGTCAGGGTTTCCGCCTCTTCCGTACTATCTTTGCCGGCCGCATTCTTTTCCCACGCTTCCAGAGCCATACGCTCAATCGGATCATTCGTATTGGGATCCACCCGATCGATTTCCACTTCGTAGCCCTTCACCGAACCGTCCTCCGCCTTCTGCTCAACATATACGCTGCGCCCTTTTACATCGACTTTGGCCAGAAGCGAAAATCCCTGTTCCACACAGGCTTTTGCATAATCGCTTTTCCAACTGCCCGCAGCTCTTACCTCACAGCCCTTCGCTGCCTGCGGACCGGCTTCCTGCATATCTGCTCCGCTTATTTCCGCTTCCCGCGCAATGCCGCTTTCCCGGACGCCCGCTGCCGTCACGACATTGCGATAAGAATATGCCGCATTGACTCTGGCTCCGGCGGGTGACCCGGTCTCTTCTCTGATGGAATCGCTTCCGGTCCGTCCATTCAGATTTTCGGACAGACTCTTCGAAAAGCCTCCGTCCCTTTTTCTCTCATTTTTTCCGATTCCGTTCGTTTTCTCATAACAAGGCTGTTTTCCGATTCCATTTACATTCATACTCAATTTCTCCATTCCTTTAGTCTGCCAACCTTTTTTTCAGGGCTTCCCTGCCCCTTTTTAAATTTGTCTTAACCGTATTTTCCGGCATTCCCAGAAGCTGCGCGATCTCTTTAATGGAATAATCCTCATAGTAGAAAAAGTAAAGGCAGTCTCTGTACTTTTCCGGCAGTTCCATCACTTCCCACAGTGTTTCGTCCTCCATTTCCTTCGGAAGATGAAAATACGCTTTTTCCTGCTCCGGTATTTTCTCGATGCTGACGGTCGTGCTGTTCCATTTACTCTTCATGACATCCCGGCAGAGATTTACAGTCGTCCGGATGAACCACGCTTTTTCATGCTCTTTGCTTTCAAACTGAGGTTCATATCTCAACAGTCTCACGAACACCTCCTGCGAAACATCCTCCGCATCCGCATGGCGCTTCATCTGCATGAATGCCACACGATACACGAGAGAATACTGCTCCCTAAAATATGCCTCGAATAATTGTCTTGTCATATTCTGTCTTATCGTGCCCCCTCACTGTTAATACGAATCAGGTCTGCGGAAAGTTTCAGCAGTTTTCATTTTTCTTCATTTCAGGACGTCACATAAACGCATGATCAATACATGTCCTGAGCTTTATAAAAATCCCATCCCGTCCAGTCCTCATACATCCGCAGGAACTGCTCCTCCGTCAGATATTCTCTGACCGTATACTTCCCGTCCCCGTTCCGCGCAAGCTCTTCCTGCGTTTTCGGGCGCTCCCGCAGATAATAGACTCCGACGCCGCCGGTCCCGAACGTATCCGCATAAAATTCCCGAAAAGATTCCGTCGCCCTTTCCTCATCATCTTCCGTAAACCGGTATCTGACTAATGTATCCAGATATTCCTTTTCCCATTTTAAGTCAAACTGACATCTTCGAAAAATATTCGTGCCCGGCCCGCCGGATACCCCCCATTCATAAACAAGCTCTCCCTCCGCCGTAATGAAAAGGAATTCCATCCCGTCATTGACATCCACGTAAACAAGCTCCGCCATGCCGTCCTGCCAGGCAAATATCAACGAGATCATGATTTTACGGCTGTCATAGTCCGGCAGTTCCTCAATTACCCAGCCGCCGAGCAGCTCCGGCATCCCGTCTCCGTTCACATCCAGACGGCTCCACTCCTCTTCCTGCATTTCCCACAGATACGAATACTCCTCCGGCGCTTTCACATCGGACCAGTCACCCTGCTCAATCCGATCGAAAATTTCACCGCATTCCGTAAATGCTTCCTGATCCTTCACCGGGTCGTACCGTTTCAGGACACAGGCTTCCGACTCGATTCTGCCGCTCTTCGTATCAATTTCCCAGTCCACGTAACGCCGCTTCCCCGAAGCTCTTTCGATGCCAAAGGCCTCTCCCCGGATCACACCCGCCTCATCAGAGCTGACTTCCGTCAGCTCCACCAGCACATCGGAAAAAATTCCTTCTCCACCTGCCGCCTGCTCTTCCACTTCCACCTCAAAGGCATCACAGAGCATTTCCTGCGCCGTCTCCGCATCGAAAAGCACCTTCTCCAGTTCCTGCATACGCCCGCTCTTTTCCGTAAAAGGCATGCTCTTCACGCTTTCAAAGCCATTCTCCCCGGAAATCTTTGTATAGAGGATTCCCTGTTTATCATCAACCAGAAAATCTTTGACAGGATAAAGCTGCAGCTCTTCCCACGGTGTCCGCACATAAAGCACATACTGGTAACAGGGAAAGCCCTCCGGCACCATCAGCCAGTCAAGATATTCCGCGTAAATCTGAATTTCTTCCGTATCATATACACAGTCGCAATAACGGAATTCAATCGGATAATCCGCCTCCTGTCCCTGATAGCGCACATGGAAACCGCCTTCCGGTTCTTCTTCCTCCGCTCCTTCCCCATCCGCCTTCCGGACTTCCGCAGCCTTTCGCCGAACCGTTTCCGGGACGGATTCTTCCCCCGTAAAGGAGCCGTCTCCAAAGCTCCTGTCCGCAAAAAGCATGGATGTATCCGCCAGTCCTGCCCCGGCGTTCCGACTGCCCGCACAGATCAGGACCGGCAGCAGAAGCATCGCCCCCGCCGACGCAGCGCGTTTTCCGATGATTCCATAATGATCATTGTTTTTTTCTTTTTGTATCCTTCGCTTCAATTTAATGACCATACCTTTCCCTCAGCCTGCGGACTTTACTGCAAAAAGCTTACAGCGCCGGCACATATTCCAAAAATTTCAAAATTTTGTAACCAATCCATCTACCTTAATTGTATTATGAATGAAAGGCCTTTCAAATACAACTACAAAAAGGAGCACTCATGAAGCAGGCATTACAGGAACTGGTGGCCTCTTACCGGAACAACCTGTTTGCGACGGCATTTAACGTATGCGGAAATGCGCAGGACGCAGAGGATGTTGTTCAGGAGACGTTTCTCCAGTATTACACCTATCAAAAAGAGTTTGACAGCGAACAGCATATACGCGCATGGCTGATCAGGGTTGCTGTCAACAAGGCAAAAAATGTCAACCGTACCTTTTGGAGACGCAATCGTCTTTCCCTTGAGGACTATATGGAAACCCTGACCTTCGAAACGCCGGAATCGGAAAATCTTTTCGAAACGGTCATGCATCTTCCGGAAAAATATCGGATCGTCATTCATTTATTTTATTACGAAGACTATACCGTCAGGGAGATTGCGGGTATTTTGAAGTTGAGCGAAAGCAATGTAAAAATCAGGCTGTCGCGTGGACGCGCGCTGCTTCGTGATGCGCTAAAGGAGGAATCGAAGTATGACGAATAAAGAGCTTTATAAACAGGCATTTTCAGCGCTTCATCCCTCCGGTCACTTATCTTTGGAGGTAGAAGAATTGGCACGAATTTCAAAAAAACACAAAGCGAACATGACAATCGCCGCCGCAGTCGCATGCGCGGTCATTATCGGCGGATCGGGAACCGTATACGCCGCGGATATCGGCGGCATTCAGGAAAAACTATCCTTATGGCTTTACGGAGAAAAAACACAGGTTGACGTCACGGAACATACCGGCGACACCGGATATACCTTTACCTATGAGCACGATGGGGAAACCGAAAGCATAGGCGGAGGAGGCGTCATCATCGAAGCCGACGGAACGGAAACCAGAATGAGCGCCGGAGAAGTGGCCGAAAATATAAATCAGTCCGCCTCCATCATAGAAGATGATGACGGCAGGATCTGGGTTTATTACTATAATCAGAAATCAGATATTACGGAGCTTTTTGAAGAAAACCGCTGCCGGATTTCCCTATCGCACGACGGGGAAATAGTTTATATGGAAATTACCATGGAAAGCGACGGCTATACTTACACAAAAAGCAATGAACCGGAAAACGGTCCGGAATATATCTTCATTCCCGCTGACTAAAACAACGTGGCTGCCGCATTAAGCAGAAGCCATGCCGCATATCGTTATCTATATTGCTCCGGATTACGATATAGGGCATAGTTCTCGCTTAGTGTGGCAGCCTCTTTATGTTAATAAGCCTTTTGCAGTCTCCCTGCCCGCAGCGCAATCACAAGAGATACGGCTCCCGCAAAGAAAACCACTGCGAATTCGAACCCCGCACAGACCTCGAACAGCATGCCGTATAACATGCTTCCAAGCGGCTGTGCGCACATGGATACGGACATCATGAGCGCAATAACCTTACCGATCAGCGCTGCCGGCGTCCCGGCCTGTACGAAAGACATAATCTGTACGGAAAAGATCGTTGAACAGACCATAATCAGAAAACAGCAAACCGTAAGCACCAGATAATTGACCATGCCGGAATCAAAAAGAAACAGCGAAATTCCGATCGGAAACAGGCAGAGCGCACAGAAAACAATCAGCCTCCCCGCCTTTTCCACCGAAAGTCTTTTGGCAAAAATACCCGCACAGATTCCACCTGCCAGTCCTCCCGCCGCAAGCGCCCCCTGAGAAAAGCCATAAAGTGTATTTGCCAAAGATCCCTCCAACACAAATACCTCCGTAATCAGATAAGGCATTCCTACATTGAGCAGCGCGGACAAAAACAGATTGATACTGCAGGCCAAAAGCACCGCTTTTCCGATAACAGGCTTTTCATAACGGATAAACCGAAAGCTTTCCGAAAAATCTCTCCTCACGATCTCCCACAGGCGGCCGCTATTTTCCTGTTTTACGAAAGGAATTCTGATAAAAATCTCCATGACCGCAGAAAAAAGGAAACACCCCGTACAGACGATCAGTACAGCCTCCAGCCCGTATGCGCTATAGACAATCCCGCCGAGTACAGGGCCAAGCAGCGCCGCAAGCGAACTGATCATATTGATGACGGAATTGGCCTGCATCAGATTTTCCTGACCGACCAATGCCGGCACGCTCGCGGATACGGCGGGCTGATACGCGCCTGCGATTCCATATAGCAGCATTAACGTACCCGCAAGCAGCACAATCATATTCGGCCCGCCCATCAGCAGATAGAAGGCAAAACTGAGGAACGCAGTAAAGAAATCCAGCGCCACCATAATATTCCTCTTATTGATCCTGTCCGCAACAATGCCGCCCACCGGAGACAACAGCACCATGGGAAGAAAAGCACAGGCCGTCACCACGCCATACAGCGCGGAAGAACCCGTCTGATTTAACAGGTACAACGGCAGTGCGAACCGAATCGTTGCATTGCCAAACAGGGAAATGATCTGGCCGACGACGACCATCGTAAAATCTCTTGAAAACAGTTTCTGTTTCATATCCATATGTGACCTCCATTCATTTTCATACCGAACGACGGTATGTATAATAGTAAAAAATATCTGCCCTCTTAAAGGGCAGTCTGCCGCTCCCGCAGGTTTATCTGTTCTTCAGGTAAATATTCGTCAGCTCTACCATTCTGTCACTCAGCTCTTCATCCACAATATCCAGACCGAGTCCCTTCATTACCTGATAAAAGATCTTTGTCTTTCTCCTGATCTTCTCCACAGAATCACCAAATACCATCGGATTCATCCAAAAATTCGCAATCAGCATGATAAGCTCCGCCAGTTCAAGCGGATATTCCGCTTCAATCGAACCATCCTCTATGCCCTGCTCCAAAATCGGACGAATATAGTTGGGCGCAACATCCGATATCGTCTCGCCCAGCATGCTGAACAGCAATTTAGGATTCGAGCCGAGATTCGGCGCGAGCGTAAAAATCTCATCCTGTTCGGGCCTGTTGACGGATTCTTTACAGATTGCCCGCAATTTCTCCTTTCCGTTTAAATTCTTCTGATCACGAATATCGGCAAGCATCCCGTTGGATTCTCCCGTTATCCTTTCCGTCACGGCGACCAGAATCTCCTCTTTTGACCTGAAATGATGGTAAATGGCGCCTTTACTGAGCCCGCCCAGATGATCGATAATGTCCTGAATCGATGTATGCTCATATCCCTTTTCCAAAAACAGCCGGGCCGCAACATCCAGAATCAGACTGACCGTTTCCTCCGGGTGCTTGTTCCTCGCCATAGAATACCTCCATTTCCTTCTATAATAGCATACGATTTTTCTCTTTGTCAACTCTTTATGTAACTAAAATTTTCCTACAATCCTTTCAGATAAGCAATCAGCGGTTCTGCATATTTTCTGTCCGAAATATCAAAAGAAGCGGCGATCATCTTTTCCATTGCCTGCTCCTCCCCGCTCTTGTTCTTTTTCTTCTTCAGCATGGAAGCAAACCCTTTCATCATCATTTTATCCATACATGACATCCGCTCATAGCACAGCCCCGCCTGCATATAAAAATGCGGTATCCGCTCCGCCTCTCCGTCGGGCAGATTCTGCTTCCAGAATCCTTCGATCAATGTTTCCTCTTCATTCGGCATGGCTCCTGTCACAAACAGAACGAGCCTCTTTGCGCCGCTTTGTGAAAAAAGCTTCCGCATCTTCCGATAACCGTCAATCGATCCCGCATGCGCCCTGCTTCCATAAACGACCGTATCATAATCCGACAGCATCTCTTTCGTCACACGCCGGTAATCCATGACCGTACAGGAAATCGCTTCTCCAACGATATCCGCATATTTCCGGGTAAATCCCGTTGTACTTTTATAAACGATTAAAATTCGATTCTCCATCCTTATCAACACACCTTTCCGTACATTCTTTCAAAATCCGCAGCCAATATCCGTTCCCCGGCTTATTCTTTCTCACGCATTTCCTTCTCCCGGCCCAGAAAAGCCTCATAAGCCGCCTGCTGCTTTTCCCAGATCTCTTCCGCCGGGATGCCGGGCTCCGTCACCGCAAAAATCGTGCCGATGCCGATCGTATAAATCAGCATATTCAGATGCAGCTCTTTCGCCTGTTCTATCCCAATCCGCAGCTTTTGCGCAATCCATCCTGCCGTTTCCGGACTGGCCTCGGCCTCATACAGATCATCAAAAGAGCGGATGCCTTCCCGTCTGTGCAGAATGAACAGTTTAAAAAGATGCGCCTCTTCCCTGGCAAGCTGCACATATGCCCGCCCTGTACTGCGGAAAGGATCTTCTGTGTCAATCCTTTCTGCGGTATACGCCCGCACAAACTTTTGTACCCGTTCCATAACATCCTGCCGCAGTCCGTCCATATTCCGGCAATAGCTGTAAATCGGCTGCACCGAGCATCCGAGCCGGTGGGCAATATTTTTCACAAGCACCTGTTCCATACCGCCCTCTCTTGCCAGCTCAAAGGCCGCATCCACGACCATTTCCTTCGTAATTCTCTGCTTTGGCATATAAATACCCTGACCTTTCTCTCCATTACAGAACAAAATGCCTTCGGCATTATGTTCGGAAGAACCTTCGGTTCTTCCACGCTGTGTCAGAATTTCCTATTAAACAAAAAAACTACTTATATAAACGCTTTATATAAGTAGTTTATATTACTTTCGTATTCTTGTCAAGAGAAATGCATATCTCCGCAGGCTACTCTGACATGGAGGATGTGTGTGAAAAGAAAGGGGCAAATCATCAAACGCTTAATACAAAACCGATATATTCATCAGATTTTTACGGAACATAATGTTCTTCAATTTGGGTTATTTCCCCATTTTCCACCAGAATTGTATAGGGTATCCATTCGTTTTGCCCGCCGCGCTCCTCTAATAATTTGAAGAAATCATCGGACGACATTTCCATTGGTTGATATGAATTTTCCCAATCCAGTACATTGATCTCACAGACTGATGACAGAACATATTTTTCTACTGCTTCCTCCTGATTATATACGGAGAAACCGCCCGGCGCATCATCTTCCGTAATTCCCAGTTCCTCTGCCCTGTCACCCGGCACTTCCACCCATTCCACTCTGTCAAAGCTGATGCTGCCCTCTTCTATTCCCTTAATATATGCCATCGTTTCAAATGTTGTTTCCTGCGCCGGGACTGTCTGCATATCCGTATCCTTCCCCGGTTCAGATTCCTTCCGCATATCTGCATCGTTATCGTCTGATGCGTCTGCCTGTATGGCAGCAGGATTCCTTGCAGCCACATTGCCAGCTTCCGAATCCGTCTGTGCCGGTTCTTCCGAAGAATCAGTTTTCATTGTGGAACACCCAACCAGCATTCCCGAAATTAAGGTAATACTGACAGCGCATATGCAAAGCAATAAACCATTTTTCTTTGGTGATCCGGTTAATATATTTTTGAACCGTCTTTTCATAATCTTCTTGCCTCCATAAAATTGTGTTGTTAAAACAGTTCCTTTTTTATGCTGCCTGCTGAAAGTGGAAAACAAAGTTTCCGTATATGCTTTCCGCTCAGCGTAAGCGGTTTGCTGAATCACTTTCTCGTCGCATGATAATTCCATATCAATCACGGCTTCTTTTTGCATCATATAGATCAAAGGATTGAACCAGTGCAGGGCATTGGCAATCACAAAAAAAAGCTTACAATAAATATCATGGCGTTTCACATGTACAAGCTCGTGTTTCAGAACAAATCGCAGTTCTTTCCTGCTATAATCGCAATCCGGCAAAACCAGCACCGGTTTCAGGAAACCAATAACCATTGGACTTTCTGCTTCTTTATATCTCAGAATTCTGACATCCGGCTTCATCTGCAATTCCCCTGACAATATGCAGACCTGCCGTAAAATATGCTCCTCTTCCACAACAATCCCTTTTTTGTGAATCTGTCTTTTATAATGCAGGAAACTGCATATATGTACGGACAGGAAAAACAGGCAGCCCGTTAACCACAGATAAGCAATCAGGTCTAACAGGGTAAGTTTTAAAGGTTTTTGTCCCGTCTGCGGCAGTATTTTAGCAGCATTTCCATGATTGCCGTCTATCGGTTTGTTATCAGATTGTATCGGCAATATTGTCCCGGTGTTATTTTCATGGTTTGTCTCAACAGGCGCCGTAATCTGCTCCGGAACATGAATTAAGACCTGCGGAAACGGAATGTTCATATGAAATGGAATCGTCAGACGGACGGCAATCACTATCCACATCAGATATTTCCACTTTACCGCATATCTTTTATTCAGAAACGGTGTAAAAAGGAGCAGAAAAATGATAACAGGGCTTATTGATATGGAGATTGCGAAAATACTTAAAAATAAATTTGTTACCATTGTTTTTCCTCCAAATCATCCAAAAATTTTCTAAGCTCATCCATATCCGAATCTTTTTTCATCTTGCTCCCCTGACTTTTTCATGATCTTATTCAATGCTTCTCATCTCCATTATACGATTGTATAATCAATTATACGCTCGTATAATCGATATGTCAATCGTTACCGGAAACAAAATCTCCACACGCACTGACATTAAGATAACATATTGACAATCAGAACTGCCGCGCCAATCAGCAGCAGAATCACGCCTACAATGCGATTTAATACCTTCGGCTCGGATTTGTTGGCAATCTTCGCTGCAATGAGTGCAAACACAAGCGTAGAAATGACACATAGAATAAGCGCCGCCATATCCGGAAGCCCACCGATGGCAAAATGACTCACGGAACCGGTCAGGGCAGTAAATGCCATAATAAACACGCTCGTTCCGACAGCAGTCTTTAACTCATATCCCATAACCGCAGTTAAAAGCAGAAGCATCATCATCCCGCCGCCGGCACCGACAAATCCGCAGATAAATCCGACCATTGACCCACAGATAACAGACTGTACAATCCGCTTGTTCCTGCTCGCAGTGCCCATGCTCTCTTTGGTTGCCGCCACCGGTCTGACAATAAACTTAACTCCAAGCAGCATCGTCATAACGGTGCTGAAATTGCCCATAACCGAATGGGGGAGCCGACTCGCCACCCAGCTTCCGACAACAGTGAACAATAATACGCAGATCATCATGATCAGCCCGTTGCCCACATCAATATTTTTATTTTTCTTATAAGTAGCCGCACTGACTGCACTGGCGAGAACATCACTTGCCAGGGCGATTCCTACCGCCGAATAAGGCTCAAAATTCAAAAAAGCAATCAGCATCGGGGAAATAACGGCAGCAGCGCTCATCCCGGCAAAGCCGGTTCCAAGGCCGGCTCCAAGACCGGCCAATATACAGATAATGATCTTAAACATGGGAAATTTCTCCTTTCTTTAAGGATGCCTTCAGTTCAACAATATTTTCACCGATCAAATCCGGATCGTTCTGAAATCTGCTCATATCCTCCTCGCCCATTCCAACAGTCAATGCAGAATAGAAATTCCGTATAACATTACGCCCTTTTTCAATTACAGGCTGTGCTTTTTCCGTACAGGCATGACGGATTGACCTTCTGTCTCCCGGAAACGCCATTCACAGCATTTCCGGGATTTTATCCGCCGAGCGAATTCATCCTGTACTTAACAGATCAGAAATCCTTTATTCCTACATTTTATGAATATACATTCTTGTCATTTCAGGTTCTTCATCCCCCTGTACCATACACAGAAATTTCCAATCATATCTTTCATAAAAGGATGTGTGATCCGTAACAAGATATAACGTATCGATTCCCAGATTATGCATATCCTCACACACATAGTTCAAAAGCATTCCGGCAATTCCCCTGCGGCGATATTTGTCTTCCACATATACCGCGCACACGTTTGGCGTCAGATCCCTGCGATTATGAAAGTCATTTTCAATCACACCCAATCCACCGATTATTTGTCCGCAATCAACTGCAACATACCATTGCGGAATGCTATGTTGATTTTTTATACAATCCTGTATGCTCTCCTGATATGCCTCCAGGGGAATCCCCCATTTCTGATGAAACCATTGTGCGGCCGTAACCGCCATATCAGGATTTTCTCTTATCCTCAGAATTTCCATCTTTGTTCCTCTCTCCTTCCATATCTGTCATCGTCCGACTGTCTCTATCATGATCTTTTTTCGGTTTTCTGTCAATCGCCTGACCACGTAAAATCATGTCCGTCTCGCTATGACTGTCAATAAACCGAACTGTTCCCAGACGGAGGATTCTGCATCCATGGGCCGGCCGCAGAATTTATCTTATCCTTGCTGATTTCACCGGACGGGAGTATAATACCCTTGTCTACAAACTCGTTTGTATGTCGTTCTCTTTTTCATACGCATGATTTTAACTATTTTGCCACCCTTGCCCCAAAAGCGGGCCTGTGGGAAGTAATAAGACGTTTCCCGTCATACGTTCAATAAAAAAGAAAGGTACCCCGGAGAAAACCATCATGATCATACGCCCCGCAGACATTCAGGATTTTACCCCCATCATGGACATCTATTCCTTTGCCAGAGAACAAATGCGCCGTTCCGGAAATCCGAATCAATGGGGAACGGACCGGCCGCTCCCGGAAACGGTCCGCGGCGACATCCTAAGCAGACAATCCTATGTCATCACAGAGCAGCGCCGTATCTGCGGCGTTTTCGCGTTTATCACCGAACCGGAACCAACCTATCAGGTCATTGAAAACGGCAACTGGCTAAATGACGAACCATACGGCACCATCCACCGCATTGCCAGCAACGGGCAGTGCCGGGGAATTTTGGCCGCCGCCCTTTCCTTTTGTGAACAAAAAACAGACAATATCCGCATCGATACCCATGACGACAATCGAATCATGCAGCATCTTCTGCCAAAATATGGCTTCCTGCGGTGCGGCTATATTTATATAGAGGATGGCAGCCGGCGGATCGCTTATCAGCGGGTTTGTGCCGCTGATGGGAATTTTTATTTTCCAATTTCATAGGCGAAATAATGATAACACAGTATTCAATTTCTGTAAACCGGTTGACGAAAATCATCCAAACAGGTATGATAGGAAATGGACTGTCCGGGGAAACAGGTGAAAATCCTGTACGAGCCCGTCGCCGTAAGGCATCTGTGAAACACCTCGAATCTGACCCGAAGCCACATGCGGGAACAAGCCATTGGAATCCTTCCGAGAAGGCCGTTTTGAGGCATGCCAAGTCGAAATATCCGGTCAGACCACTTCTCTTCTACAGCCGCGAGCGCCGGCCTTGAGGGAAAATAAAATGAAAAAGGAGAATGATTATGATGAAAAAAACGAATCAAACCAGAAAATATTCGTCATTCATCCTTTGTATGGTGCTGATTGTGGCTATGGCACTCTCTGCAACAGGTTGTAATGGCGGCGGAGAAACCGCTGTGTCTTCCGGCACGGAAGCAAATGCCTCCCAGTCTGAAAACACCGTACTTGGTGAAGGCAGTGTCTCCTTTCCTTTTACCGTCGTAGATCAGGACGGAATGGAAACGCAGTTCGAAATCCATACCGATCAGGCAATCGTCGGAGACGCCCTGGAAGAACTGGGACTGATTGCCGGAGAAGAAGGCGATTACGGTCTGTATGTCAAAACAGTAAACGGCATCACCGTAGATTATGATGCGGACGGCAAATACTGGGCCTTTTATATCAATGGCGAATACGCCGCGACAGGGGTCGATTCCACGCCCGTCACCGAGGGCGAAAGCTATACCTTTAAGGTAGAATAGACCGGTTGGGGAGGCATGGCAGATGAAGCTTTCGATCAGGGAAATTGCCGTTTTCGGGATGCTCGGTTCCGTTATGTATGCTTCCAAAATGCTTATGGAGATGTTCCCTAACATACATCTGCTTGGCGTATTTACGATCGCCTTTACGGTCGTTTACAGAAAAAAGGCATTGTATCCGATTTATACTTATGTGATTTTAAACGGTATTTTCTGCGGCTTTGCCGCATGGTGGATTCCCTATTTATATCTGTGGACCGTCCTGTGGGGCGCAGTCATGCTTCTTCCGCAGAAAATGCCAAAAGCCATCCGGCCTTTGGTCTATATGACAGTATGCGCGGCACACGGCTTTTTGTTCGGAACGCTCTATGCACCAGCTCAGGCGTTGCTATACGGTTTAAGTTTCCAGGGCATGATCGCATGGATCGCGGCGGGGCTGCCCTTTGATATCGTTCATGGCATCAGCAATTTCTGGTGCGGCATTTTAATCCTTCCGATTATTTCGGTTCTGAAGCTGGCGGAAGGAACCGGCGGAAATCCTGCCGGCAGCATCCACAATTTATAGCGATTATACGGAAGCGGAAACATTTGTCCCAAGACACTGTTCTTCAAATGTTTCCGTATTTCCCGTACTGGAATAAAAAACGGGCTTTTTGTCCGGAACTTCCGTTTTCACAGGCTCCATTTCTGTCTCCGCTTCCACATCCGATCCGCTCTCTTTCGTTTCCTCTGTTTTGACCGTCTGTTCTTCCGCTTCGGCTTTCCTCTCTTCCCTTCTTTTTTCGATCGCTTCCTCCAGTTCCTTCTTTGCTTTTTCTTTTGCCTTTTCCCGCTCTTCCTTAGCTTCTTCTTTCATGCCTTCGTCGGCCTTTTCCTCATACTCCCATGCCTTTGCCGAAAACTGCCCGGCATAATCCATCGACCGCTTCATCGTTGCAAGATCATTTTTCAATCGTGCTTCCTTGTAAACTCTGATGGGCACATCCATCAAATTCATGTTCGTTCTCGCTCCGATCAGCCCTTCCATTGTTTTCGTATTCATCTGAATCCTCCCTTTCTTTTCCATTGACTGTTCCATTTCCATCAGCTGTTTTATCCCGGCATCCGCAGCCCGTTTTCTCCTGTTCCCTGTGGATTTCATTCATCGTTCCGGACCGGCGCCCGGCCTGCTTCTTTTCTCGTGCCCCCACGTTCAAAGGGAAGCAGAACCGAAATCACATAGGCACTCTCTCCCGCTTCTACGCTCATCACGCCATGATACCGCCGGACCATATCGTTTATATTCTGCAGGCCGATACCACGTTTCTCAAACCAAAGCCCTGTTCTTTTCCGGGTCGTTTCACCGGACCGGCTTTCTTCCCGTTCCTCCTGCCCGCCTGCCGTATCGGCGCTGTTTTTTACTTCCAGAAGGAAACAGCTTTTCACCATTTTCGCCTGAATATCGATGAAACGCCGGCGCCCATCTTCCAGCTTTTCACAGGCCTCTATCGCATTATCGAGAATATTTCCGAACAAAACACACAGGTCAAATTCATCGACTGCGCATGACCCCGGTATCTGCACATCACATGTCCAGACAATCCTTTCTGCCTGTGCCCGTTCGCGTTTACTGTATAAAAGAGCATCCACCACCCGATTCCCCGTCAGATTTCCACCGCTTTTCAGGCTTCCGCTGTCCTCCATTTTCGCCAGATAGGCCTTCATTTTCTCCCATTCCCGGTCCTGTACAAGCCCTGTCAGGGCGATCAGATGATTCTTCATATCATGACGCAGCCGTTCCGCCCGCTCATACTGCTCCTCCAGCATCCTGTAGGCCGCTATCTGCGCCTGATACTGCCCGCTCCTTCTCTGCTCCAGATAGATGCGGTTCATGCCCGCCACATAAAAGGCAGCGCCGGACATCGACAGCCCACACAGAATCATGATATAAAGATGACTGAACAGCTGATCATAATATAGCCCCATCTCTTCCGCTCCCCGAACCAGAATGCCTTTGCCGGCGCCCCGTACGCTTCACACGGTCCCATTGACCGGCGCCCCAGTTTACAATCGTCATAACCGCCGTCAGCACCAACAGCGGAACCGCCAGCGTCACATACCATTTCCTGACCTTGTCGTTAAAAGCAGCGAACGACCAACCGGATAATCCATAGAGAAATGCGATTACGGCTGCGCTGCCGATGCCCTCAACCGCATTCAACATCCCCTCCCCCATAAAGGGCTCCGGTATCTTTTCCACCACATGAAGCCAGATAAGCACCATACAGGACAGAGCGGAAATACAGAAATTTCCGACCAGTGTGATGACCGCAAGGACGACGGACAACACAAGTATTTTCTTCTCCCAGCTGCCCTGAAAGAACAGAAAAATAAACACGACCGGAAGAAGAAACCGTACCGGCTGCGACGGCAGGAAGGACCATCCCGCGCATAAAAACAGCACGAACAGAATTTCCTTTTTCCCGGTAATTTTCAGACAGCTTTTGCATAACCGCTCCGCCGCCCATGCGTATCCGAAATAAATCAGCAGCGTAAATCCCATCTCACTTTTCACCGGAATCCCTCCATTTGCTCTCACAATTTCCCGTTTCGCCGCATTTTCGCATATACGTCAATATCGCCTTTTTGAATTCTTCATATCTTCTTCTGGCGATCATGATTCCTGCGCCATTTTCCAAAATGACCTCCTGACTGTTATAGGCATCCGCATATTTCAGATTGACAAGAAAACTTTTATGACACCGGAAAAATCCTTTCTCCCGCAGTTCCTCTTCCAAAATGCCGATTCTGCCGTAATAGGTAAAAATCCCTTCGGTACCATGCGCCTCGATTGTTCTTCCCCGGATTTCGAAGTAATAAATATCATCCAGAAATAATTTCCGGTTCTGCCGTTCCCTGCTTACAAGAATAAATTCCTGTGACCGTTTCTGCGTTTTGCGAACGGCCCTTAGCAGTACGTTTTTCAGCTTTGCCTCATCGACCGGCTTCACCAGGTATTGAAATGCCTCCACGTCATACGCGTCGAAAACATACTTTCTGCTGGAAGACACGAAAACAAGAATCGTTCCGGATGCTCTCTCCCGCAGAATTTTTGCCGTCTGCATACCATCCGGAGGCCGCATCATAATATCCAGAAAAATCAGATCAAATTTTTCCTCCGCCGCCAGCAGCTCCTGCCCGCTGTGAAACTGACGTATCCGGCAGGAAATTTTTTCCTCTTCCAGAATCTTCCTGATCCTTTCCGAAAACCGGCAGCATTCTCTGATCTCATCATCACACACCGCGACTACAAGCATCCGTACCGATACCCCTTTCTTTTCTTTCTATATTTATCGAACCGTCATCCGGCTGGATTTGGTTTGCGCCCCGAATGGCGTTTTCCATGTCACAAACGGAAAAAAGGCCCTCGTCGGCCTTTTTCTCCTATATCCCTTTTTTCTTTTTCCATGCAAAATATCGAAGTACACAGAAAAACGCGCTTATCAACCATGTAAGCCCTGCCGCCCACCAGATGCCCCAGATACCGAACAGAGGAATCATGGAAAGCCCTGCCGGAATAAAAATGCGGCCTGTCATTTCCACAATACCGTTGATAAAAGCAAACATGGCATCTCCGACACCATTCAGCATTCCCCTGGTCACATAAATCATTCCAAGAAACAGATAAAACCAGCTCGTAATTTTTACCGCCACCGCACCGAGCGCAATTACTTCCGGGTCGTCCACAAACATTTTTACAATGCCATTTCCACCAAACTGCATGAGAGGAAGCATAAGCAGGGAAAAAACTGCCATGAGCAGCAGACTCTTTCGATACCCCAGCTTTATCCTGTCCAGCCTGCCCGCCCCCAGATTCTGCCCGGAATAAGTTGACATTGCCATACCGAGAGAACCATAGGGCTGATGCAGTAGCTGCTCAATCCGGCTTGTTGCCGTAAAAGCGGCAATCGCAGCCGTACCAAAGGAGTTTACCACCCGCTGCAGCGCCATGCAGGAAACCGCAATCATGGAATATTGCAGCGATAACGGCACGCCCATCCTGACCGCTTCCCGGATGATATCCTTTTCTATCCTGAAATGTCCTTTTTCCAACCGAAAATAACTGTTAAACCGTACTGCATACAGCAGGCATCCCAAACCGGCCGTCAGCTGGGCAATGATCGTTGCCAGCGCGGCGCCAAAAACCCCCATTTCCAAAGTGTATACACACAAAATGTCGAGCCCTGCATTGAAGAAACATGAAAAAATCAGAAAATACAAAGGCGTTCTGGAATCTCCCAGCGCCCGCAGCATGGAAGACGCATAATTATAAACTGCGATAAAAGGCACCCCGATGCAGCTCATGTGCATATACACGACCGCATCCCGCATAATCTCCTTCGGCGTTCCCATGAAGCGAAGAACCGGTACGGTGGCAAGATACGCAATGATACTCATAACCAGCGCAGCGCTGAACATAATATAAGCTGAGTTGGCTATCGCCTTCCTGATTTTTTCCTGATCTCCTGCGCCAAAATATTGTGAAGTCACGATTCCGCCGCCGCTGCCAATTCCATTACACAGGGAAAAAAATAAAAAAGTAACGGAGTTTGTGGCTCCCACCGCCGCCAATGCGCCGGCTCCTACAAATCGGCCTACAATCATCGAATCTACCAGATTATATACCTGTTGGAAAATGTTACCGATTAACATCGGCACCGCAAAAATAATTAGCAGCCGGATCGGTTCCCCCTCCGACATATTTATTGTTTTTGATCTCATTATGTTCTCTGCCGGTCCTTTCTCTGCGCTTACCTGCAAATGTCGGGATCAGGATAGAATCCCATTATTACCGGATTTTGATATTTCATGATCTCATTCTTCTTCCTGCCCATTGATCAATCCTGCTATATCACTTAATTATTAACATACTCTATTGACATTTCACCGGCAATGGATAATACTCATATATAATTGATCTATTCTCATATTTATGATTGGATGGAATGAGGAAAAACATGAACCAGATTTATTCCGTCGGATACGACGCGGTCCACCCAAATGATTTCATATATAATGTACCGGAGGGATTCCATAATTATCTGTTAGTAATCACCACCACCACCGCCCTGTTTCGGATCAATGAAACCATTTCCGAATACCCGGCCCATACGGCCGTTTTATACCCTCCCGCCAGTCCCATCTGGTATGGCGCTGTTCAAAAGCCCTACGGAAACCACTGGATGCGTTTTACATCCGATGAATCCTTTATCACCAATTTTTCCCGGCCGGCCATTCCCTTTTCCGTTTCCGATCCGGAATACTGCCGCAATCTGTTTCAGCTAATCACATGGGAATCCTCACAGGCAGTCGTTTCCATGCTGATCAGAATCCTCTTTGGCAAACTCTGTGATGACCTTTTATATACACAGAACACCTGCCATGACCAGGAACTCCTTTCCCTGCGCAGAAGGATTTCCTCCTTCCCCCAGCTTCCCTGGAAAATCTCGGATATGGCAGGAGAACTTCATATCAGCGCCGGATATCTTCAGCTTCTCTACAAGCAGAAATTTCATATATCCTGCATGGACGATGTGATCGGATTCCGTCTTTCCAAAGCCAGAGACCTCCTGACCTACACGACGCAGAGCATTGCGGAAATCGCGGAACAGTGCGGCTACGGCAATACGGAGCATTTCTGCCGGCAGTTCCGCAAGCATCTGGGAATCTCGCCGGGCAGGTATCGTAAGACCACGGCGGATATGGATGTGCAGGCAGTATCCCGTTCGCCAAACTGAGCACCTGTCATATTCTGCCTTTTAAAAGCTCAAATTGAAAGAGGCTATTGCAAAAATAGAAGGGAACATATCAGAAAAATCACACTACTGAAGCAGCAGCTTCATTTCTTCCTCCATAAAAAGAAAAGCAGGCTCCGAAGAACCTGTATCTCATCTGGTTCCGGCGGTACTTCCGGAACGAACTTTACAAAAATCTTATATAATACCTCGATATCATCATCAGGTATCATTTCTATTAATCCATGCAGCATTTCTTTGCTCATGACCGGTTTTTACTCACTTCGACTTTTGTTTCAATTATTTCTGATATCTTATCCTTTCTGTGATGCGTTGATAGCTGCTGAAAATAAAAAAGGTAACTGATTATCTGTTAAAATAATCGCTACCCAAAGGTAAACAGTATTTAATTCTTATATGTCATTTTGTCAGATGATTTGGTGTTTTGAATATTATAAGTAAATGAAAAAGCACTTAATTTTCTCTAAATAAAAACTTATATTTTTCGTGCCTTTATACAAAATGAAAGCGGCACCATTTTTGCTTTTTGAGTTTTAATGTCAACATCTCCAACTGATTTAAGTGAATCTTGATCTGTTTCTTCTACAAATTGTTCAACCATAAAGCCAGCTTTTGCCAATGCGTTAATATATGTGGACATTTTTCTGTTACATAAAATAATCTCACTATCATGCACAGGCATTTTGAAATATGTTTCATCATAATAGCTTTTCGTTAAAACGAATTTGTTATCAACTAAAACATCTTTTCTCTCATCGCATGACCATGCTATACAATAATTCAAAGTATGATGCCAACTAAAAATAAAAATACCGTCTTTTTTCAAATAGCTGGCTATATTATCAAATGTGCCTTGTAGGTCTGTTGTCCAACCAATTCCATATATAGAATAAACATAATCAAAGTATTCTTCAGGTACACTCAATTCATCTTCCATTTTTGCACATATCAGGTTCGCCGAATATCCATTTTCCTTTAATAATTTAGCAGCATTATCCAACTGTTTCTGAGATAAATCAACGCCCCACAGTTCACTTGCACCTCTGTCAGCATTGTATTTTAAAGAATGTCCACTACCACAGCAAATTTCTAACATTTTCTTATCAGCAACATTACCAAATAAATGCAAATCATCTTCCGTCGGAAAACGAACACCATATGAAGGCAAAGCTGTTGTGCCAAACCATAAGTCCGCATGATTATTCCAGTAGGTTTTGTTTGTTACTATAATTTCTTCGTTATCCATAAAACAACCTCTCAAAATATTAATTGATGAAATTATTTAATACTGCTTTATTCTACCAAAAAGGTTCTCGCAATTCAATTAAATCTCTCTTAATCTTCCTTTGCTCTGTCAATCATCTTCTGCCTTGCTCGTTCTAATTATGATGAATATTCTGACAATTCTTTTGTCTTATCAACATAATAAGAAAAGTCCCATAAACTCAATGTTTACAGGACTTATCCCTTATCATTAATTATTTCAGGAATTTTTGATTATACAATCCCCTGTGCCTTCATCGCCTCCGCAACTTTCAGGAAACCGGCGATATTCGCGCCTGCCACATAGTTGCCTTCCATGCCATACTTTTTGGAAGCTTCATCCAGATTGTGGAAAATGTTGACCATGATTCCCTGCAGCTTGGAATCAACCTCTTCAAAGGTCCAGGAAAGTCTTTCGGAATTCTGGCTCATTTCCAGTGCGGATGTTGCAACGCCGCCGGCATTCGATGCCTTTCCGGGACAGAACAGAACGCCGTTCTTCTGGAAATATTCGGTCGCATCCATCGTAGTTGGCATATTGGCACCCTCTGCTACTGCAAAGCAGCCGTTTGCAACGAGCGCTTTCGCATCTTCCAGATTCAGTTCATTCTGTGTTGCACAAGGAAGCGCAACGTCACACTTTACAGTCCATACGCCTTTGCCCTCATGATACTCTGCACCCGGTCTTGCCGCCGCATATTCGGTGAGACGGGCACGCTTTACTTCTTTTACCTCTTTTAACAGCGCAACATCGATTCCTTCCGGATCATAAATCCAGCCTGTAGAATCAGAACAGGTCACAGGCTTTCCACCTAACTGCTGTGCCTTCTGGATTGCATAAATCGCCACATTGCCCGCGCCGGATACGGCGATCGTCTTGCCTGCGATGTCTTTTCCATTGCATTTTAACATTTCTGCGGTCAGGTATAACAGACCGTATCCCGTTGCTTCCGTTCTTGCGAGAGATCCTCCGTATGTCAGTCCTTTTCCCGTTAAAACGCCTTCGTAAAGATTGCGGATTCTCTTGTACTGGCCATACATGAAACCGATCTCACGTCCGCCCACGCCGATATCGCCGGCGGGGACGTCCACATCCGGGCCGATGTGGCGATACAGCTCTGTCATAAAGCTCTGGCAGAATGCCATTACTTCTCTATCCGATTTGCCCTTCGGATCAAAATCGGAACCGCCCTTGCCGCCGCCGATTGGAAGACCCGTCAGAGAATTCTTGAAAATCTGCTCAAAACCGAGAAATTTGATAATACCAAGATTTACGGAAGGATGAAATCTTAAACCTCCCTTATAGGGTCCGATCGCGCTGTTGAACTGCACACGGAAACCGTTATTTACCTGAACCTGTCCCTTGTCGTCTACCCACGGAACACGGAACTGAATAATTCTCTCCGGAACGGTCAGTCTCTCCAGCAAAGCATCTTTTCTATATGCTTCCTCATCCGCTTCGATCACAACGCGAAGAGACTCCAGAACCTCTTTTACCGCCTGATGGAATTCCGGCTGTGCGGGATTCTTTGATACTACTAACTCATAGACTTCATCAACATATGACATCTTACATGTCCTCCTTTTCCGTAGCTTGCTTGTCATTTTACATTATAGTATGCCGGAAAAAAATCCACAACCACATTTCCTATGAAAAAACATAGAAATTTTATTCGGTTTTTTATACAAATTGTACAATGATACAGTTATAATTGTATTTTTGTATACAATTTTATTCTATTCTGGCGCTTACTCGCTGCGGAGCAGCAGATCTCCTTACGCGAACCTTCCTGATTAATCACCGCTCCCGCTCCTAAGGCAGGTAAACTTCATATTCCTGCACTCTGAATCCCTGCTCCGTCTTTACAATCGTAAGATTCATATATCCCGGCGCATCGTCTGTTTCCGCCCCGGCATTGAACTCGCAGGTGAGGAAAGGACACTTCGTGCCAACCGCAAGATTACCCTCCGGCAGTCCCCATATATGACCTTTTTCTATCCGCAGCGCCTCTTCCGGATACGGATACAGCGTTACCGGCCCATCAAAGTCTTCGCTCAGGAATGTGATAAGCGTATTTTCGTCGTTATCAAAATATGCCTCCGTAAACGCTTCCACAATCCGGGTCATTTCCGCCGTGTCCTCCGAAACCAGCTGCACATTGTCTTCTGCCATGCCGTTGTCTTCCGGATTTAAGCTGATGGTGTCATATTCCTCAAAGTACATCCGATTATCATATACGGCACAGTGTCGGTAAATGGCAAAGGGTTGATTCAGCCGGTTTTTCAAATCGAGGCGGAAGACTTTTTCCGGCTCTCCTCCCTGTATCGGCACGCGCAGTATAAAATCTTCCATAACCGGCATATCCTCTCCGTCATATCCCACATGTCTTGATTTTAATAAATAGACATATTGGTCATCATAATTCAACAGACTCACACTTTCCAGTTCCTGCGCCTGTCCGCCGTAAAACACACCGGGCGTCCTCGTTTCAAAATCAAGATACCAGACATTTCCTTCCTCATCCGGTATATAGTAAATCCCGTCCTTTGTAATCATCGTCGGGTACCTCATGCTGTCGCACAGATATTCATATACCCCGTTTTCGTCTTCCAGATACAGACTGATGAGCAGCTCGTCTTTATAGCGGCCAACGACCTGTTTTCCATCCAGAAGCTTTTTGCAGGAAGCAACGTCCATGCACGCCTCATATTTGGAAGAAGCTTCCTCGGACAGCATCCGGTATTCTTCCGAACCATATTCTGTATTTAGCTTCGTAAGCTCAAGCTCCACATATTCATTGTATTCCTGATAAAGGAAATCGCCGGCTTCCGCATCCAGCTGTCTGCCAATATTTCCGTTTTCGTCTAGCTCAAACCCTATCCGGCTTTCCATCCCTGTGCATACATACAGCTTTCCTTCGTAAATGGAAATCGCATATAATGCCTTAAAAATCTGCTCAGACGCTGCAAGCGCATCCTCCGCCTCCAGGGTATCCAGATTCATGCGATATATTGTCGCCGCCGTTTCTTCTCCTCTACGCGCGGAACCGCAGAAATAAAGAAAATTATGATATAACTCCATACCACGCCGAAGCTCATACGCGTTTTCAAAAATCAGTTTTTCTTCCTCTCCGCCGTCTTCCAGATAATAAATACCATCTTCCCTCGCCAGAAAAATACCGTTTCCATAATGACGGAGCATTTCATTATACGCATGATTGTAATCAAAAGTTTCTTCCTGCCCGGAATTACTCTCATTTTCATTATTTCCCGCTTCCGTCTCAGGAATCTGCACGAAGCTATTCCCATCCGCCTCTCCGGATACGGATATTTCCGCCTGACTCTCTCCCGTTCCGGCATCGGATTTTTCATCCGGCTTGTAACCGCAGGATACGAACAATCCCGCAGAAAGCAACACCGTCACCGCAATGACCAATCCAAGGATACCTTTTTTCCTGCCGCCTTCTTCCAGCAGATAAGAGAGCCGCTTTTTCATTCTTTTTTTATTTTCCCACATTCCTGTGGAAAATGCCGACATTTCCCGCCCGCTTCCCGCAAAGGAAAGTATCATCCGCGCATATATATCCTTTTCTTTTCCTTCCCGTTTCCGCAGGACGGTTTCATCGCAGGCAAGCTCCATTTCATAAAAGAACTGCCTTTTCATCAGATATACTGCCGGATTAAACCAGTGAATGCAGCACACCGTCATCATGGCAAACTTAAGGAACAGATCCTTATTCCGGTAATGGCACAGCTCATGCGCCATCATCAGTTCCAGTTCCGTATCGTCCCATGTCTCCCGCCTGACCGGTAAGACAAGTTTCGGATGAAAAACACCGATCAACATCGGACTGGCGATATATTCGCTGTCATAGACCGGAATGCCGGCCCTGTCGGACAACTTTTTTTGAATCGACATTATTTTCCGGTAGAAATCCTTATCGCATATGCGGCGAATTCCGCTCTTACATTTCCGGTAAACCAAGAAATAACAGGCTGCCGTATAAAGGAAAGCGGCAGCGCTTCCCATCAACCAGACACAGAGCATTACATTCGTTATACTGCCTGTAATATTGCCGACAGTGTCCTTTGCATTGTCGGCGGCGCTCCCGCTTCTGTCTGCCTCCATGACATTGTTTACGCCGGATTCCATGCCGTCCGGCATTCTGTCGCCCGCTCCGGCCGTCATGTTACCGTTTGCCGCATTCGATGCGCTGCCATGTCCGCCGGCAGTTATGCCGTCCATGCCATCGTTTACACCGGCCGCCGCATCGCCTTTGAGCCCGCCATTGACGTTCCCCGCCATTTCGTTATAGCCATTCCATCCCTGTCCATCGTAACTGTCAACACTCAGATCTTCATTCCCCACTTCGCTGTCCGCATCTTCCGCAGGGTCAGAACTCACCTGCGCTTTCGCGAATCCGGGTGTATTGAATAGCTGAATCCACGCACCCGGCAGAGAAATATTATATGGAATAAAAAGACGTACTGCCAGAATCAGCCAGATCATTTTCATCCATGCGGCCCCGTACCGCCCCCGCAGCCTGCCCGATGAAAAATATAATATAAGAACTGCCACAGACACCACAATATTGATTTCCAACACATCGAATAATATCCCGCTCATAGAAAACTCCCTGACCTTCCTGCCCCATATGTATTAGACAAACGTAAAATTTGTTTATATTCTACATTTGCCTAACAAAAATGTCAAGCATCTTTGCGAGGCACTCACGCATTTTGAGCATTCTTCGGTGTGAAAGGACCTGAACGGGAATAAGAAAAGAAAACGGTCACAGATACTCCTTCATCTGTTCAATGCTCTTTACTTCAAAATCCATCAGCTCCTGCGCCAGCTCCACCGACCTGTCCTGCGCCAGCATATTATGCTTTACCGCCTTATACATGCTGGTCAGCCCTCTGCTGCTTCCCTGAATCATCATTTCCGCCATATGGCTCGTACTGACATTTAACATCGTACCCATATGAACACTTCCGCGAAGCATAAAATCCGCGATCTGATTGCTTCTGTATGTGCCGCTCTGCCCTTCAATCAGTCTTTCCACCGCATCATTATGAATTCTGGCATATCCGATAGACTGTCTGGAAAGCTTCAGTGTAAAATCATCATCCTCCGTTTTATCCAAAAGCGTATCGATCGTTGTCATCGCCATCTGCGTATTTTTCTGAATCTCCCGTAAAATTGTGATATCATCCTGTTTCATGATCGTCTCCTGCTCCTTTAACACATAAAAATATAAGCTCCGCAGCCTGTGCATCGGCATCTTACTACGCTGCGGCGGAATTTCCTTATAGGGTTCAGGTGTCAAAAGGTGCGGCATAAAACTCTTATTGGCAGATTGCACAA
>CALDLG010000104.1 GCA_937910785.1 uncultured Lachnospiraceae bacterium
CAACTTACATCTACCGATTTACATGCACAGACATATCAGACCTACCTGCGTAACTGTGCATCCAATCGAAACACAATTACTTCTAAGTACGTCTGTAATACATGTACATATAGTTCATTGCATGATGTAAATTCTGCATTTCCATGTTCTCCTAAACTTTTTTAATAACCTATCACAATTTTATTTATAAGTCAAGAATATTTTTGAAAAGAAAGGACAATGAAAAGAAAGAACAGAAAAATAAGGATTATTAACAGATACGGTTCAGGTGTCAAAAGGTGCGGCATAAAACTCTTATTGGCAGATTGCACAAAATATTCTTTTATTGTGGTCTTGACAGTTATGTCAATAGGGAATAGAATAGCAATGTTACTAATAGTAATATATGGAGGACATATGGAACATATCATTCTTGGATTACTTATTTTGCGTGAAAGAACCATCTATCAGTTAAGGGAACGGATTAACAAAGGACTGAATCTGATGTACAGCGGAAGTACCGGCAGCATTCAGGCTGCAATAAAAAAACTGCTGCAGGCAGAATATATAAGTTTTACGGAAATCGTGGAAAATGGAAAGTATAAAAAAACATATTCGATAACAGAGAATGGAAAAATACATTTTTACGAATGGGTTAATGCACCGTTGGAAAATGCGAATATAAAAAGTCCTGCGTTAGTAAAAATATATTTTATGGGTCTTTCCGATAAGCTGTCAAGAATCAGAAACGTAGAAATCTATATTGAATTATTAAAAAGACAATATAGAGACATATGCTTTATATGTCAGGAGGGCGAAAATATGGAAGTACCCGAAAAAGGGCGGGAAATATATCAGTATCAGCTTGCAACAGCCCTATATGGAAGAGAATTACTAAAGTTTAACATTGAATGGTATGAGAACTTTTTATCCAATATCAGAGGGGACCGGTTATGACACAGAAAAAATTGAAACATTCGCCTATCGTATACTATATTAGCAAACATGACGGCAAAGCTGAATGGATTTGCCTGCTCCATGCAGCGTTTGTCAATCATCTGATGTTCCGGGAGCAAATCAATGAATTTAAAGATAAATATAACATTTTAGCAATCGATATTATTGGACATGGGCAGTCGACGGAAGTAAAAAAGAAAGATGGTATTCTCAAAATGTCAGAATGGATCAAAGAAATCCTGATTGTTGAAGGCATAGAAAAGATACATATTGTCGGTGTTTCTTTAGGTTCCGTATTAGCACAGGATTTTGCAAATCATTATCCTGACATGGTAAAATCACTTGCCTGTTTTGGCGGGTATGATATAAATCATTTTGACAGTAACCTGCAACAGAAAAACAACATAGCGCAAATGTTTATGATGATGAAAGCGATATTCTCAATCAAGTGGTTTGCGAAAGCGAATAAAAAGATCTCTGCATATACCGAAAAGGCGCAAAATGATTTTTACGAGTTAAATGTCCTTTTTCCCAAAAAATCATTGATGTATCTGGCCGGACTTGATGGAATGGTGAATAAGCATAAATCTCAGCAAAGAATGTATCCGCTGCTGATTGGCTGCGGTGAAAACGATATTCCTGAGGAACTGGATGCGATAAAAATGTGGAAGGAAACTGAACCCAGCTGCCGGTCAGTTGTTTTTGAAAATGCCGGACATTGTGTAAATATGGATGTTCCTCAAACTTTTAATAACATAATGGAAAAATTCTGGAATGGTGAAAATATCCAGAACACCTGAAAATTTTCCGTTTACCTCAATTTGGGAAAAGTCCATAGCGTACATCATTTTTTATGCTTTAACGTTCTGTCTGCTCAGTCATAATTCCCCAGCGGATACCAAATTGATCTACAAACACGACCCTGCAGGAGCTGTATGCTGTTGCTTCTAACGGATAGATTGTTTTGCTGTTTTCTTTCAGAACATCATAAGCTTTTTTTACCTGCTCTTTTGTATCATACATTATGGTAAGAAAATTTGAATAGCAGGTTTGAAATTCAATATCAACATGATCGCTCATAATGATTCTGTTCTCGCCCAATAATAATTCTCCATGATAAATATAATCCTTTTGTTCTTCGCTAAGAAGCGGATTATATGCCGGGTCATCAGCCTCCCGATATGTAATAAGGCACTGTATTTTGCCTTGAAAGGCTTTTTCATACAACTGAATGGCTTCTCTGCAATTTCCACCAAAATTTAATGTTGGCACTATTTTCATTTCTTATCACTCCTCTGCGAAATCAGAATCCATTTTCATATATCATTTTTTCATCATGCCTGTCTGCTCACCGTATATTGTAATCCGCAAATGATTCTAAAGCAGCGCCCTCAGCTCCTCATGAATTTTTCCGTTCGTGGCGACAACGCCACCCCGTTTCAGGACACTCAGAGGATCTCCCGCATAAGTGGTTACCCTTCCTCCGGCTTCCGTGACAAGCAGCATTCCTGCCGCAAAATCCCAGGGGCTTAACAGCGTCTCAAAAAAACCGCCCGTGCGGCCGCAGGCCACATTCGCCAGGTCGAGCGCCGCGGAGCCTGTCCTGCGGATATCCTGACTTTGCTCAAAGACTCTCCGGAAACGCCGAAAATTTTCTTCCGTCAGCTCTCTGTCATAGGGCGATGTTCCGATCGAAATAATGGTTTCGCCAAGCGTCCCGGCTTCCGACACATGAATCGGAGCTCCGTTCAGAAAACTACCCTTTCCTTTCTGCGCATGATATATATCTTCCCGAAAAGGATCATAGATGATTCCCAGCGTAATTTCGCCCTTACTGCATAATGCCAGCGATACGACGCTGTGCTGATAATCGTGGATGAGATTTGTCGTTCCATCTATGGGGTCCAGAATCCAATAGGTATCCCCCGCCATTTCATGCAGCCCTTCTTCTTCGCCCAGAAACTGAATTTCCGGAGCCACCCTGCCCAGCTCACAGGCCAGAAAATTCTGAATGTCGGTATCCACCTGGGTTACATAATCTACCGGTCCCTTTACTTTGATATGACCGGCTCTCTCCCGGTTCTGTACGAATGTCTTTGTTTTCTTTACCAGTTCTATAATTTCCTGTAGCGCGAAAGTCTCCTGCATTTTATCCTCTTCCTTCTTTTTCCTGTCATTCCTGATTCACATACTCAGAACTTCACTTCTACTGCCTGCTCCCTCACATTTCAGTATCTTCTCAGCTCAGGCTTTCACCATCGGCCGGCCCGCGATCTCCCAGAAAATCATTCAAATATACCTCCATGGAACGATTCATTTCTCCGGAAAAATCCGACTCGTACTTTCTGTTCCAGAATGCCTCCATCCATTCGTCATATTCTTTTGCATCTGTTTTTCCCGAAAACATCCGGCGGATTTCCTGACTGCTCTTATCCCGGTAACTGTTCTGGCAGACGATATCCGATACCCTGAACCGCTCCGGCTTCTTCCGCTCCTTCTGCTGCCCGGTGGGACGTCCGAAAACAAGCAGGCAGGCAGGGTATACATACCGGGGAAGCTGCAAAAGCTTCTTCACCTCTTCCGCATTTTCCATCACATCACCGATATAGCAGGAACCGATTCCCAGACTTTCCGCCGCGGTTACCGCATTCTGCGCGGCGATCAGCGCATCCTCCACCGCTAACAGAAGGTCCCCCGGACCGGGCCGTCTGGGCTTTAAACCCGCTTCTTTATAAAAAGAAAGCCATTTCCGGCAATCCGCGCAGAATACAAGCATCAGCTTCGCCTTTGCCATAAAAAGCTGGTGATCGCATAGTTCGGACAACCTTTCCTTCTTCTTCTGGTCCGTAATATCGAGAATCGTATATAATAACTGACAGCCAGCAGAAGGAGCCTGCAGCGCGGCGCATAAAATATCCTGTTTTTCCTCTTCCGAAATATCTTCTTCGGTAAAAACACGGACCGATTTTCTTGCGTACAGGGATTTCAGTATTTCGTTCATCGCCTTCGTCCTCTTCTTTCCGGCGTCCTGACTCATCAGACGCTTCTTTTATGGCTTTTATGCTATTTCCAAAAACCAGACAGTTTTCTATTCATTATATAGAATCTCTTCCCACATTTCAAGCGTTCACGCTGAAACATTCCCTTTCCCGGAAACAGACCGAGGCGCAGTATCTGCCGAGCCGGTACTCCCGGAACGAATATACCGCGCGGTCAACCTTCTGGCAAACCTCTGCCCGGTCATCCGAAAGAATGCGTACCTCAAAGAAAGGAAACGGGAGCATCACCCCGACGCCCAATGCCTTTACGAAGCTTTCCTTCAACGTCCGCAGCCGGCAAAAAGCCTCGTCACGCGGCGCTCCTTTTTCCTGTCTTGCAAGACAGGCATATTCCGCCGGATGCAGGAACCTCTCCGCCAGCTCCATATCCGCTTCCTGCACCTTCTCGATATCGCATCCTACCTCTGTCTCCGCGAATACCGCAAACGCCATATTTTCGGAATAGGACAGATTAAGGTGAATCCGGGGATACGCGGGCAGATATGGTTTCCCGTTCTCCCCGCAGGCCATCTCCGTTTCCCGCTCACGCAGCCCATACGCAGACAGTCCGCAGTCCAACAGAAGACCTGCTGCCAGCGAAAGCTTTTTATCCTTCATGCGAAGATAAGAGTCCACCTTCCTCTGCCGCCCGGCAGAAAGACTCCGATAACAGACCGCAAAACGATCGGCATCATTCAGTTCCGCCGTATCCATCCAATAAAGAGAGGCGCCATACACCCCCACAAACAACCGATAAAGGCTCACGCCCTGTTCTTCCATAAACTGCCGCTGCACCAGCTCCATCCTGATATCCCTGTCCTTTCTCATGCCTGCGGTTTTTCCCCATATGTCGTGCTCCTTGTGCCGTTCCTATCCACTATCGTGGCTTCCTCCGGGTATTGATGCACGATCTCCCCAAACTTTTCCGGAAAATTCATGTTTACTCCCATCTGTCTGCTTTAGCAGACATTCAAATTCAGTAGTTGAAAATGCTTTTCTTTCAACCTTTTGTCCTCCTTCACCGTCCGCTCCGACTCTCATAAACGAAAATGAACCCTTCTGACAGAAAGTCTAGCATAAAACAGATTCCGAAAGGTTGTCCGGGTATACTTCGTGGTTTTTATGGTACCCTTTGCATTTCATGGTCCCAAAAACGCCGGATGCATTTCTGCATCCGGCATTTTGCAATCATCCGTGCCTTTTCTCTTTCCTCAGCGCATCACCTCGCTTAGCTGCGCTTCATCAGTCATTTCCACCTCAAACGTATACGCCCCCGCTTCCAGCTCCCTCACCGTACCGTCGGGCAGCGTCAGCCGCGTCGGAGCAGGCACCGTACATCGAAACGCCGCCTTACTTCCTTTTATTTCCCAGGCTGACCGGATTTCCCCGGCCCGGCTCCGATAGCTGCCTTCCACGCCGCCAAGCCGACTGTCGATAAAGGGATGCAGGCTGATTTTCGCATATCCCGGCTCCAGTGGCTGAATCCCCAAAATATAGCGATAATAAAACTCTCCCACGCTGCCAAAGGAATAGTGGTTAAAAGAAACCATATTGTCACCGCTCATTTTGCTTTCGTTGACGGTCCCGTCTGGCCGCAGGGCATCCCACCGCTCCCATGTCGTCGTCGCGCCGCGCTCCACCTGATAGAGCCATCCGGGACACGTTTCATTTAACAGCAGATCGTAGGCGAGGCCGGCCTGACCGTGATCGGCTAACAGGGGCAGCAGATGCTCTGTTGCAAAAAAACCGGTCTGCATCCCTTCCTCCCGGATCTTCTCCGTCAGTTTCCGGAAACAGGCATCCCACAGTTTTCCTTCCGGAATCACAAAACGCAGCGCCATGATATAGGCGCCCTGATAATCATCCTTCATCGTCCCGTCTTTTCTGACAAAGGCTTTCAGATAGGCGGCCGAAGTTCTGGCAAGCTGTTCCCGGTAACGGACTTCATCCTCTGACCGGTTCAGTCGATGTGCCGTTTCGGATAAAATGCGCAGGTCATTGACGATGAACGCATTGGACACCGGACCGTTGTGCATCGCCATATATTTGACGCCCTTGCCGGGCGCCAGCCAGTCACCAAGGCTGGGACCGACCCACAGATCCTTTTTACCGGGCAGTCCTTTTCCCATATGCCGGATTTCACATTCCACATGAGTCTTCATGCTGTCATACTGTTCCCGCAGATACCGGTCCGTTCCATACTGCTTCCACATCATCTCCGGCAGAATGGTGACCGCATTTCCCCAGCCAAGCATACTCATGAACCCCACTCCCTCAGGCCCACGGGCAGGCACAACCGGCGCCACATAGCCCTCCGTATTATCCATCTGCGTATAGCGGATATCTTTCAGGAATTTGGCAAGAAAAGGTTCCGTATCATAATTGTACGCACCGGTCAACGCGAATACATGGCAGTCTCCCGTATAACCCATTCGTTCATCGCGCTGTGGGCAGTCCGTCGGCACTTCCAGATAATTGCTCCGCTGTCCCCACACCTGATTGCGATAAAGCTGTTCTACCTTTTTATTCTCACATGCAAAATATCCTGTCCGCTCCATTACACTATGGATGACTATACCGGTCAGCAATCCTTCTTCATATTCCACACCGGAAAGCTCCACATAGCGGAATCCCATAAAGCTGAACCGGGGGCGGTATTTTTTCGTTTCCGTTCCCTTATAATACACGGTCTCCGCCTTTGCCTTACGCAGATTCACCGTATAGAGACTTCCGTCCGCGTTCAGAATCTCTCCATGCCGGAGCCTCAGCATTGCTCCGTTCATATGCGCCGGGTCGATTTCCACGAAGCCTGCAAAATTCTGGCCAAAATCCAGAATTGTCGTATTCCCACGCCTTGTGATGCTTTTGACCGGAACAGTCTCCTGAGCCTTCGTATATACAATCCCTTCTTCGAAAACCTCCGGCAGTTTTCCTCTATAGGGGATGGGCCTTGACCCGCAGGGGACACGCTCTTCGTCCGATGCATCGGTCCCTGCCGGAATATCGGCATGATAAATTTCCCCATCATAAAAACCCGCATACTCATAGGGACTTCGCAGCATCGTCACCGTATCGTCCCGGCTGGTATAAACCACGCTTTCCTGATCGGATTCGATTGTCAGAATCCATGCAGCTGCCGAATGCTCCCCATATATCTGACATTTGTTGTCAAAAGTGTAACGGCCGCAGTACCACCCCTGTCCCAAATAGACCCGCAGCGTATTATCCTGCCCGGTCAGCAAATCTGTTATATCATAAGTCTGCACCTGCAGCTGACGCGGATAATAGGTATATCCCGGCGCGAACAGGATATCACCCACCTTCTTCCCGTTGATCTCCGCCTCATATATGCCAAGCGCGGTGATACAAAGCTCCGCCCTTTTCACATTTCCGACAATGCCTGTGGGAATCCTCTGCTCAAACACGTCTACGGCCCCTTCCCCGTAAGGAATGTCCGCCCTTATGAATTGTTCTCTCAGCCTGTCGTACATAGCAATCTCCTTTCCTGTCTCACACTCGTTCATGATGAAACGCCGCCCCTCAAAAATATTTTAAAAAAGGTTCCTTATAAATATTCTTTAAAAGTGTTCCTTCAGAAACGCCGCGCTCCTCTCCATGCTTTTGATCGGGCTTTTGTCAACCCAGTTCCGATGGCTTTCCAGAATAACGGCTTCCACGCCGAGCTCCTTTGCCTTTCCGGAAAGCGCCTCCAACGGCATGGCGCCGTACCCAAGCTCCATGCTGTCGCTTTTGACTATAGGAGTCATGCAGGGTCCCGTCTGACGCGTTCCCCTGTCATTGATATGCCACAGCTTCATCCGGTCACCCAGCGCCTCCATAACGGCCAGCGGGTTTTCACCACATTCAGCGCACCAGTAGCTGTCAAATTCAAAGCTTACCACGGACGAATCCGTTTCTTCCAGTATGATCTGATAGGCATTTTTCCCGGAAGCATTTTTCAGGAATTCACAGTTATGGTTATGATAAAGCAGACGAATTCCCTCCGCATGAAGGGCAGTCCCCGCCCTGTTCAACCGCTCGGACAGTTTTCTGACTTCATCCGCATCCCCATAGGGAAACCGGTACATCCCGGTTATGACAATTCTGTCAGTTCCGAATTTTCGCGCTTCTTCTGCCACAGCTGCCGGATTCCGCTCGATGCTTCCCAGATCCTGATGAATAGATACCACTTTCAGGCCGCTTTCATTGACCAATCTGGTCCAATCCAGTTTTCCGCCATTTCCAACGGGCATTCCCGCCGCTTTTGTCATCATTTTTACAAGAAAACCGCTTGGATGAATCATAAAGGCACATAATTCGATGCCTTCATAGCCTGCGGCCTTCATTTTCTCCATTGTCTCTCTTGCCTGCGCTTCCTGATTCATAACCGTTCCAAGCATAAACTGCTGTACTGCTTTTACGGGCATTTCATCCGCTCCTTTCTTTCTGCTTCCGCAATTTCCTGTTCCTTCTCATGATCTGATCATGAGCGCTCTGTCAGCAGGAAGCCCCCTGTCAGCTCTTCCTGATCTTCTGCAGCACCCGGTTGAGCTGTCTGATGCTTTCCTCTTCAATCCCCCCCGCCTGCTTTAAAAGACTGATTAACGTCATCCGTCCCATCATCCGCTGCAATCCGGGATTATCCTTCACTGCCTCCGCTACATCACCGCGGGAAGCCGCTCCTTTTTCCATCATCCGATTTACGATCGCCTCCGCCTCCGGATTCGCGCGGAGCTCCGCCAGCGTATCGGATACGGAATAGCAGTCCGGATCGAATTCATCCTGATCAAACCAGTTGACAACGGCCTGCTTTCCTGCGAATACATAGGCGGGATTGGGCTCTTCCACCCTGCGTATCTCCATGCTGTCGCTCTGTCCGGCGGTCCTGGCCTCTATCGTATGAACGGCAAAGATGGGAACCCGGAACCGAAATACTCTGTGCGCCGTCTCTTTCCCGAAGAACGTTCCGTCCACATACAGGGAAACTTCCTCCGCATTGGAGTATACTTTGATCTCCGTCACATCCTCTGCCCGGTCCACATACCGTCTGCCGCAAAGATGCACCATCGGCTCCGGATTCCATGCCGCTTTGTACAGATAGAAAGCATCCTTCCTCGTCTGTCTGTCAAAGGTTACCAGCCCTTTCTGGTTTTCGCCATGCTTACCGCCCTCATCCCGTCCGTCGGCCGCGAAATCGAAGAGATTCCATACATGTGTCGCCCAAAGCCAGGGACGCATTTCGATCATTTCCAGCATATGCTCATGATAGACCGCCTGCCAGGATTCGGTATAATCGCCTCTTTCCGGTTGACTGCTCTGGTACTGCGGGTTGGCATCCGCTCCGTACTCACTGAATCCAATAGGCCGGTCGGGATACTTCCTGTGAAAATCATCAAAAAATTCGTCATTTTGCTCTAATTCTCCCAGATACCAGCCAAAATACAAATTGTAGCTGTTCACATCCGGAATATCCAGAATCGGACTGTCCGTTTCCAGCATGAACACATTGGCCATCGTCGTCGGACGGACTGCGTCCAGCCGGTGGCACAGCTCCTGTAATAACCGGTGGTTTTCCAGAAGATCCTCATTCACCGCGCTGGCTGCGGTAATTTCGTTGCTCAGTCCCCAGACAACAATCGACGGATGGTTATAGCACTGAACAATCAATTCTTCCATCTGATGCAGCGTATTCTCCCGTCCGTTTCGCATATGCATGGTAATGTAGGGAATCTCCGCCCAGACGATGATACCGTTTTCATCGCACAGGTCATAAAATTCCTGCGCATGCTGATAGTGGGCGAGGCGCAGTGTATTCGCCCCCAGCTCCCGGACGATTTCCATATCCTCCCGGTGCTGCGCCATCGTCAGCGCATTGCCGGCTCCTTTCCGGTCCTGATGGCGGCTGACGCCCCGCAGCGGATAACTGCGTCCGTTTAACAAAAATCCTTTCTGCGCGTCGATGGCGTAAGTACGGCAGCCAAAGCGAGTCGAAATCTCGTCGCCGCTCTCTAAAGACGCCGATGCCGTATACAGATACGGGTCCTTCACGCCGTCCCACAGATGCACATCCGCGATCTTAAAGACCGCACGGGCATATCCGTCATCCGATGGCACCGTCCGGCTTTGTCCGTCTATCGACATCGTCACCTTTTCCGCTCCTGTCTGCCAGGTCTCCACGGTAACGCTGGCAGACCTTTCGGCAAGATTTACATCCGGCGTTACTTTAATGCCCGGCGTGCCGCAGTAGGAAAGCTCGAAATGCTCCTTCGGCACGACAATCAGGTTCACATCCCGGTAGAGTCCGCCATAAAATGTAAAATCCGCTTTCTGCGGATAAACGGTATCGTTATCACCGTTATCCACTGTGATACAAAGCTCGTTCCGCTCCTGTAAATGTTCCGTCAGCTCCACCCGAAAAGCGGAATAACCGCCCCGGTGCTCCGCCAGCTCCACGCCGTTCATATTTACCCGTGCCGACATTGCTGCGCCCATAATCTCCAGAAATACCCGGCTTCCCTTCTCCATGTCCGGCAGCTCCAGTTCGCGAACATACCGGCAGCTTCCGCGATAATAATCGTTTCCTCCATCCTGCCCGTCCACCGCGTTCCATGTATGTGGCAGATTTATTTGACTACATTGGTCATTTTGATAAAATTTCCAGTTTTGATTTAATGAAATGATTTTTCGCATATACGGTTTCTTCCTTTCCTGCTATTCCTCTTCTTAATGATATTGTTATATTGATATTCTGCCCGCTTCCCGCTGCCTTGCTCTTCCCCTGTTCCTTCGCTTCACATCTTTTTGTCAAATCGACATGGATACCGTTTCTATCCCGTTCAAAATATGTTATATTTTTAATACAATACTACCACGATCACCCGCAACATCAATTACTTACAATATCGATTACCGGTAACATCGATCAGGACAGACTTCTCTGACAGAAAACATCTGTCTCCGGAAAGGCATGGTTATTTCTATGACAAACAGTTCTATGATAAATATCGAGCAAAATCTGACGCTTTTTCAGGAGCTGCTCTGCTGCGGCGACAATCTTTATACATGGTGCTATGACGCGCAGGGGCAACTGCTTTCCTCCAACTGTCCTCATGAATCCCTGTTCGGTTCCGCCTTTTCCTTCCTCGGCTGCAAAGAACGGGCTCTTATAATCGGACAGAAAAACGGACAGCCCCAGGCGGTGGGCACAAGCTTCGGCCTCCTGTGGGGCGTGGATTTCGTGCACCGTGATCATGAGCTTCATCGGATGTATGTCATCGGCCCCGTCTTTTCCCACAATGTCTCCAGACGGGATATCGAAACGGGTTTCCGGCACTATGCCGGTGAAGAAATCACACTCTCCTGGAAGCACCGGCTCATCAGCGCCTACGAGGAGGTTCCCATCGTTCAGCATATCCTTTTTACCAGATATCTGCTGATGCTCCACTACTGCCTCACCGGTGAAAAGCTGGACGCCGCCGATACGGCAATCCAGCAGTCCTATGCCGGCGCGGCTCCCTCGGATACCGGGCGGGACAGACACCGGGTCTGGATGAGCGAACAGGCGCTGCTGCAAATGGTGCGGAACGGCGACTTAAATTATAAGGACGCGCTGAATGATTCTCTCCTGATCAGCGAAGGCGTACCCGTACGGGGAAAGGACCCTCTGCGTCAGGCCAAAACCTCCGTCATCGTTTTTACCTCTATCGTGTGCCGCGCCGCCATCGAAGGCGGCATGCCGCCGGAAGCCGCCTATTCCCTCGGCGACTCTTATATACAGTCCGCCGAAGATGCCCTCACTTACGATGAAATCCGCGCCGTTCCCACCCTGATGTACGATGATTTTATCCGCCGGGTACACAGACTGAAACAAAATCCGGAGCTTTCCGCCCCGATCGCCCGCTGCCGGACTTACATCGAAATGCACCCCGGAGAAAAGATCCGCGCCAGAGATCTGGCGAAACTCGTCGGCTATACAGAATACTACCTGACCCGCCGCTTCAAGGAAGAAACGGGCCTGAGCGTCAGTGATTATGTCCAAAACGCCAAAATCGAGCGGGCCAAAGTCCTGCTGCGCAGCACAAGCCTCTCCGTTCAGGAGATTTCCGATCAGCTCAGCTTCGGCAGCCGGAACTATTTCAGCCGCGTCTTTTCCGAAATTACAGGCTGTACGCCTACGGGCTTCCGTGAGAAACGGGAATCATAGGGGGCCGTTTTCCGGCGCGCTCCTGCGGCGGCAGGGCTATTTCAGATGCTCCATGATCACCTCGTGGCGCGCCTTTTCCTTTTTCTCTGCGATCCGCTTCTGTACGCTGATCATTTCTTCCTTATTAAGCTTACAGAACCGCATTGCCGCCAATGTGCAGAGCCATCCGATGATCGGCATTCCGAACTTCACCGCCATTGTCACCCGGAAAATGGCTCCGGTACAGACTTCGCCGGGCTGCGGCATCGTTGTCGTATATCCGAGCAGGGCCGCCGCTCCCGCCGCAACCGTTGCGCTAAAAGCGGTAATGACCTTATCGATCAGACTGTATGTACCGGTTACGACGGCGGGTACATATCTTCCGCTGCGGTCCAGCTCATAATCGATGGTATCCGCCATAAAAGCGGTGTTGGAAGTCGTGATGCACATATTGGAACCGTTCTGCAGCAAGGTCAGCACCACATACAGAATCATGGCCGGGCTCATCATCACGGCGATCTGCCCCGGATCGATAACGATGAAAAACAGCAGCGTTACAACGGAAATGATCATACTGATCCATGTCCAGGTAACGATTCCTTTCCGACTTCCATGTCTGCCGGCATATCTGGCTCCCACCGCCGCAAACAGAATCGAGGGAATCATACTGATAACTGTCAGCATCGTAGAAATTCCCATATTCCCGATGACGATGCCGAATAGCAGCGTGGTGATGACGGATTGACTGGCCGTCTGCTGTGCCAGCTTATCGGAAGCGTTGGAAACGATATAACACTGCAAAGGACGGTTGTGCGCCAGAACATCCAGCATATCTTTTATTTTCAGTTTTTCTTTCTTCTTCTCAAGCCCTTCGAAATATTCCGGCTTATCGAAAGACGATACCCCAATACAGACAAGCGCCGTACCGAATGCCGCCACCGCAAGGCAGACGATGCAGGCCGCCGCCAGAAAGCCCTGATTGTATTCGCCGCCGAACATCGGCAGTAACGCCATATTCAGCACCATCATCAGAATCATCGGCACGAAATAGTTAAAAGCCGTCGTCCAGACGCCGATCACCGGCCTCTGCTTCGGATCATTGGACATGATCGCCGGAATCGTCTGCGCCGTCATATTCGTGATCGTATAACCGATAACATAAATCACATAGAAAAAAGTAAAGGTTATCCAGCCGAAGCCTTTCCCGGAAAACAGAATGAACATACAAAGCAGCGCGGCTGCCTCGATGAGATAACCGGATATTAACAGAATACGCAGCTTGCCAAACCGGGTATTGACTCTGTCGTAGACAAATGCCAGCAGCGGGTCCGTGACACCGTCCAGAATCCGGGTGCAGGTCAGAATATAGCCGATTACGATAGTCGTAACGCCATAGCCGATACTCGCACTGTAGCTGGCAAGATTGATCAGAGAATAAATGCTCATGCCCACCAGTCCGTTGCAGGCATACAGAATAATCTGCCAGGTTTTCGCGCGCCGGTATGCAACGCCGTCAATTTCACTTGCCGTAAGTTTTTTTGACATTTTTTGTCTCCTTTCTCGATAACAATTCATTTCATTATTTGCTGACCGTTGCTTTATTATAGGCTTCTTCTCCCGCTATAAGAAAGATAAAAACTCGTTTTTAGGTACAATAATTCGTCCCCGTTTTGAATATGTGTGAATTATTATCCATTTTCTATATTTTTTTCCCATCCATCCTGTATTTTTTGTGCAATAATGATGTTACCATGTAATCAAAAGAACAAGGAGGCGATTTTTCTTATGACTTTTGCACAAGATTTTTTCATCGGCGCGGCTACCGCCGCACATCAGGTAGAAGGCAATAATATCCACAGCGACTATTGGGCGCAGGAACATATGACACATACGGACTTCCTGGAACCGAGCGGCGATGCGGTGGACCATTACAACCGCTATCCCGAAGACATCCGTCTCATGGCTGACGCGGGCATGAATGCTTACCGCTTTTCCATCGAATGGGCACGCATCGAACCGGAAGAAGGACATTTTGACGAAACGGAGATTTCCCATTACCGGGACGTGATCCATACATGCAGGGAAAACGGCATCGAGCCCATTGTCACCCTGCTCCACTTCACGAGTCCCAGATGGCTTATTACGAAAGGAGGCTGGGAATCCGACGAAACGCCCGGTTATTTCGCCCGTTATGTCCGATTTGTCATGGAACGGCTTGGCAGTGAGCTTCGCTATGTCTGTACCATCAATGAAGCGAATATGGGCATTCAGGTCGCTGCCATCGCCGAACGCTACCGAAAACAGATGATGGCCAGAATGCAGTCCGGGCAGACGGACGGCACGGTACAGATGGGGCTGAATCTGGAAAAAATGATGGCGAATCAGGAAGCCGCCGCCAAAGAACGCATGGAAATTTTCGGCGTTCCCAAAACGGAGTGCTTTACAAGCCCCCGTACTCCTCATGGCGACGAAATCGTTATGGAAGCCCATAAAGCCGCCCGCGCTGCAATCCGCGAAGCCGCACCGCATATTCAGGTCGGACTGACGTTGAGCCTGCACGACATTCAGGCCCTTCCCGGCGGCGAAGAGCAGGCCGCAAAGGAATGGGCTGACGAATTCACCCATTATCTGCCCGCCATCGCGGACGACGACTTCCTCGGCATCCAGAATTATACCCGTACCCGCATGGACGCCTCCGGCTCTCTTCCGGTTCCGGAGGGCGCGGAGCTTACGCAGATGGACTATGAGTTTTATCCACAAGCCCTCGAGCATGTCATCCGCAAAGCAGCCGAAGATTTCAAAGGCACGCTGATCGTGACGGAAAACGGCATTGCCACGTCCGATGATACCCGCCGGGCGGCTTTCATCGAAACGGCCCTGTCCGGCGTAAGTGCCTGCATTGCCGACAAAATCCCCGTAAAAGGCTATTTCTACTGGAGCCTGTTAGACAACTTCGAATGGCAGAAGGGATATTCCATGACATTCGGGCTTGTTTCTGTTGACCGTACAAGTCAGACCCGTACTCCGAAACCGAGCCTTGCACTGTTAGGACGTTACGCCGAACGCTGAGCCGGGCTGACTGCCTCATAAAGCCGCGGCAAAAGTTCTCATTCACTGAAAGGAGACATCTTATGAAACAATACTTCTGCAACCCCCTGAACTTCTCCTACCGCTACCAGTTCAATCAAAAAGAGAACGGCTTTTCCCTGAACCGGGAGGCGGCCGACCCGTCCATGATTTTCTTTCATGGAAAATATTATCTGTTTCCCAGCATGACAAAAGGCTTTCTCGTAAGCGATGACATGGTGTCATGGAAATCATATCCCTTAAAGGACGTTCCGGTATACGATTATGCACCGGATGTACGCGTCATCGGAGAATACCTCTATTTCTGCGCCAGCCGCCGCGGGCAGGCCTGCGACTTTTACCGGACAAAAGCTCCGGAAAGCGGAAACTTCGAACGGATTCCCGGCACCTTTGACTTCTGGGACCCCAGCCTGTTCTGCGATGACGACGGCCGGCTGTATTTTTACTGGGGATGCAGCAATATGACACCCATCTGGGGCGTGGAACTGAATCCGGACACGATGGAACGGCTCGAAGAGCCGGTCGTCCTGATCGAAAACCATCAGAAAGAACAGGGCTACGAGCGCACAGGGGAAGATCACCATTATGACCCGAACGGAAGCCATATTGTCGCGCTTCTCAAAGCACAGATGGCACAAAATCTCGGATGCAGCCCTGAAGAGATTACGGACATCACCCCTGCCATCGAGGCCACACCGGAACAATACCGCCCTATGCTAAAAGCCGCTCTTTCCGACACTCCTTATATAGAAGGCGCATGGATGACCAGATATAACGGCAGATATTATCTGCAGTACGCAAGCCCCGGCACCCAGTATAACATTTACAACGACGGCGTCTATGTGGGTGACCACCCGCTCGGCCCCTTCACCGCATGCCCCAATAATCCCTTCTCCTACTCCCCCGGAGGCTTCTGTCCGGGCGCGGGACATGGTTCCACGATGGAAGATCGGGCGGGAAACTGGTGGCATGCCAGTACAATGCGTATTTCCGTGAATCATGAATTTGAACGCCGCGTAGGAATCTGGCCCGCGGGCTTTGACGAAGACGGGGAATTATTCTGCAATCAACGCTACGGCGACTGGCCTCAGTCCGTCACCGGGGAAAAGGCAGACCCCTTTGCCGCCCCCGAATGGATGCTGTTGAGCTATCGCAAAACAGTCACCGCCAGCAGTCAGGAAAAACCGGCCGAAAATGTAACGGATGAAAATGTCCGGACCTGGTGGAAGGCCGCCGGGGATGACCGTAATCCCTGGATTTTGCTGGATCTTAAAGAGCTTAGCGCCGTCCATGCGGTACAGATCAATTTTGCCGATGATATGGGAATCGTAACGAAGCTTCCGGAGGGCGCTAAACTCATCGGTGAGCCGGACCGGGGACGCTATATCGAAGACCGCGCCTTTGTTACCCGCTGGCTGTTAGAGACAAGCATTGACGGCGCGAAATGGACTGTATTGGAAGATAAAAGAAGCTGCGACACCGACCTTCCCCATGATCTGATCGTAAGACCCGAAGGCATCGAAGCAAGATATCTGCGCCTGACCATAACCGAAACCCCTTACCATACCGCGGCGTGCATCAGCGGCCTGCGGGTATTCGGCAGAGGAAACGGCAGCGCTCCCGCACAGGTAACGGAGGTCAGTGCGGTCCGAAACGACGCCCTGTCCATGCGGGTTGCCTGGCAGGGAGATGCCGTCGGATATGAAGTCTTATGGGGACATACACCTGAAAAATTATATCACAGCTATCGAATCTTTGACCGGACATCGCTTGACATCCGCGCGCTGATGGCGGATGTCCCGCAATATTATGTCCGAATAGATGCTTTTAATGAAAATGGCATTACACCGGGGCAAACAGTTCCTGTAATGCCGGTGTCGAAAAAATAAACCGTTTATATGATGACCACCCTGTTCTTTCCGCCTCTTTTGGCCTTATATAACGCCATATCCACGCGGGTACACAGTTTATCCAGGGTATCGTCCGCCTGCGCCTGCGTCACGCCGAGACTGACCGTCTGCGGCCTGATCGCAGGAAAAGCGGTATTGGCGAAGCACTGCCTGATGAGATCCGCAATATAGGCCGCCGATGAAGCATCCGTATTATTCATCTCCGTTACATGAGGGAAACAAGAGCAGGAATTCTTCTCCGCCCCATCTTCCGGAAGCTACATTCTGCCTGCGCTCCGTACGCTCATTCTGTAAAATACCGGCGAGCCCTACAATCACCGCATCTCCCTCCTGGTGGCCGTAAGTATCGTTCACCTGCTTAAAATTATCGATATCCAGCATGACAAGCGAAAATTTTTCTTCTCCGATCCTTTCGAGCGCCTGCTCGATGCGGGACTGAATTTCCTTCCGGTTATAGAGTCCTGTCAGGCCGTCGATAATGGCCGCCATTCTCAGCTTCTCGTTGGCCGACTCCAGCTTCCGGTTCATTTCTTCCAGCTCCAGAGACGTAACGCTGATGAATGTGGCCAGCCTCGAAACAAGCGGCACTTTCGACAGCGACTTTTCTTCCCGGAGTCCTGCTGCCACAGGCTCCTTCTTCTCTCCCTCCCGCATGGCGGCAATCACGAGCGTCACATTATGCTGATTCAGGCTGCCGCCCGTACGCAGAAATTCTCCATGGGAAAAGAAGCCGCTGGAGGGCGCAATCTCTTTGAACGGATAAATTTCATATGTCGGCTCTCTGTTCGTCCAGAACGTCCGTCTCGCGGCACAGGAGAAAATATGTAACAGCTCCGGTCCGAACCCGGCAATCCGCTGGCTGTCATAGCGGATGCTTTCGATAATCGTTCCCGGATCGCCATAGGAAATCCTCACCACCGAACCGACATCGATATCCGATGTCATCGTTATGGAACCGTCCTCATTGCTCGCCACCGGCGTACGGAGAATCGTCGTATCATTATGCTCATAAAAAAGCGGAAATTCCAGCGTATTATAGAAGAAATTCTCATCATTCTTAATATTCAGATACTTCCGGTATACATCATAGGCCGGTATCCCGTCGAGCTCCTGTACAACACAGCCGTCGGACTTCGTCACGCGGAATTTCCTGCCAAGCGGCTTCCAGCCCGTCACATTGATGGAATCCACATGGAAGTCCTCTCCTCCGTAAAATAAAACCAGGATGGAATTTTCGGAAAAACCGTCCTGCTTCGAAAAAACACAGGAATCATCGCTCGTAATATCGTCACTGCATGCGACGCCGCCGAAAATCTGAACATCCTTCCGGATATTCTTCAGTCCGTCGCAAAAACGCGTAGTCGAACCCTCCGGAATCGTAAAATACAGCTCAATCGCCTTTACCCATGAATTTTTTTCGGTTTCTTCCACGATCCGGCCGGTTATCTCCTCCACAGGCTCTTTGGAGAGATCATATTGATAAATCCGAAACTGCGTCGTCGGCAGTTCAAAAACGGTACATACGACGGTAATGCTGCCTGAAAGCTGACAGTCTATGATATTACCGCTCGTGGAGCAGCCCATATAAGGGGTATCCGGAAAGATGCGCCCGATCACCTCACATACCTTTCGAACAGCGTCCTCCTCCAGAACTTCGGAATAAATTTGAAATAGTTTTGTTTTTACGGCATCCGAATCGTTTTGATTCCGAAATTCTGAAAGCTCCTTTTCCAATAATTCCGAATTGTGATACTCAAAACGAAACTGCTTCATAGATCATAACCTCCCATTCTTCTTCATTTTCTTTCATGCCGCAGACAGCCTCATAAATGAACTCTGCGGAATCTGACCGCCATGTATGGTTTTTCCGGCATGTCAATCCGGATGCTTCCTTCATAAGTACCCGGCAGTTTTTCGACCGTCATATTCCATGTATCGATCAGCTCAATTTCGTAAACACAGCCCTCCGCCAGCTTCCAGGTTCGGAAAGCAGGCCGGAAAAATCCGAAATAATACAGAAAAAATGACTTGTCGTCGTCCTTACACAGACAGGAAACATCCCAGTTCTCCCCATGATTTTCCGGGGTAATCTTTAAGGGCGCCGCGTCTTTTGGCGTTTCCGCCATCACTTTTTTCAGGAAAGCGATCCGCTCCGGACTCGTTCCATGCAGTCTGCCGCCATGAGACCACCAGATCTGCTCATGCTGGACGTAGACCTCTCCATGCGTCAGATAACCGCCCCGGATACACCCTTCCCAGAACCGTCTGGTCATTTCCTCTCCCGATATATTGCCCCATCCGTAATTGATATTTCCTTCATAAGCGCATTCATCCACCATAATCGGTTTCTGATACTGCTGCCGCCACTCGGTCACCGCCTCCGATGTCTTATAATTATCGACACGCTGAATGCTGGCATGGGTAATCCAGGGTCTGGTATGATCATAAAACCGCAGACAGTTATGAATGGACCGAAGATGACCGTAGGGGTCCCGCCGCATGATGACCCGCCCATACAGTTCCCAGTCTTCAATCGATTTGGAGGGCAGAAGGTCATATTCATTGGCCAGAGACCACCAAACGTTTTTGTAATGACTCAACCGGTCAACCGCATATTTCAGATAAAAGACATCCGTCTCCCTCCCCATATCGGAAAATCCCCATCGATCATAAGGATGCAGCAGAATGATATCCGCCTCGATTCCAAGTTCATCCAGTTCCCCAATGCGCTTCTCCAGACTTTCCCAGAACACGGGATTAAAACGGGTAAAATCAAATCCCTCCTCTTCACTCCCCTCGAAAGCGTAATACGGCGGGTTCGTAACATTATAAGTATAGAACTTGGGAAAAATGCACATTCTGATCTTATTGAAGGGAGAAGCCTTCAACGTTTCCAGCGTCTGTTCCTGAATTTCCTCCGGCTGATTAACCCACGCATAACAGGTCGTGCCAAAAGGCTGAAACCGCATCCCATCCTCGTAGGCAAACGCAAATCTCGCTTCTTCCGTTACATCCTTCGGCGCATATACCTCATTCATCGGAAGCACCCGTCCATGATTTCCTTCTCCCGCGGGCGTACACGTACAGATCAGTTCAACGCCCTGAAGGGCGGGATCATTCGATTCTGTCACCGCCCTCCAGGTCCCCGGCTTTCCCGGCATAAAACGCACCTTATAGGTTCCGCCGCCGCAGTAAAAGCCGTTCACTTCCACGCTTTCCGTTTCATTTTCAAACACCGCTTTCAGCCGGATGTCCGTATACGGATTTCCCTTGTCCGTTCCGGTCAACACCGCTTCAAAAATTTTGTACTGCTCCGTCATCTCTCTTCCTCCGATTCGCTTTGGCTGTCGGACGTATGTCCCCGCAATTTCTCAGATATTATATGGCAGACCCGGAAAAACAAATGTCTGCTTCGCAGACGCTTGTTTTTCCTTTTCGCTATAATATTGTATCATATTTTGCGGTGGGAATGGAAGTCTTCCTGACTTATTCCACAGGAACGATATAAACATCCTCTTCCGTCATGGCACGGCTTGTTTCCGGCCATGCTTTTCTAAACAGCAGCGCATCCACCTGATCCACATCCAGAATCCTGTCGAGCTGAAATGAACAGGTATACACTTCAGTGCTTTCCCCAAGATATCCCATAGAACCGCCCCCGGTAATATATCCATCAAGCGTACCGTCCTTTAACCGGACTCCGGTAACCGGCGGGGCTTCCACAAAGTCACGGGAAGCAATCGATTCGCCGTTTTCGTTGACTCCCTCCACCATTTCCTCCTGCAGCGGAAATTCATAATTTACATAGAGGGAAATCGGTGATATTTCCGCATAAATAACAGTGGCTCCGGTATCTCCGAGTGGCTCCGATAAGGTCAGCGTGCGCACTTTGTCGGAACCTTTCAGCGTAAAGTCAAAAGACCAGGACGCTTCCAGATCCGGCGTATATGCCGTCTTATATACAGTTCCAAGATCCGTAAATTCCACATGCAGCTTTTTCCCCGTAAGACCGCCATACTGCGTCGCGTCAATAATGATAATGTACTCCATGCTTCCGTCTTCCTTTACAAAGATTTCCCCGTCCGCAGGCGAACCGTCTTCGTATACCGGATTTCCCTCTTCGTTTCTGTGAATGCCATTATAAAAACTTCCGGTCCAGGAGATGGGCGCCTCTATATTATCATCCGCCACAATCGTAATATCGTTAAAACAGGGTTCCTGTCCTTCCTCCAGCTCATACCCCTCCACCAGAAAAGAAAGCCATGCAAAACGGCTGTCCACGATACTCTGCAGCGGTGTGACGGTGACGCCGGCATCCGTAACGCCGCCTGTCTGCTCCGCACTGTCCCCTTCATTTTTAAGCGGCTCCGTATACTGCTCCTCCTCCAACATTCGTTTCTGCTCTTCCGTCGCCTGCAGCTGTGCTTCGATTCCTCTGCTCCAACGCAGGTATGCCGCACATGCGGTCATCGTTCCAAAAGCGAACACCGCCGCCGCAATAATAATCCACATCGACTTTTTTCTTCTCTTTTTCCTCATACCAATTACCTTCCCTTTCTTTATCTGATCTTTTCTGATCCTGTCAAACGCAAGCTGAGCCCGTTCCTGTACCACATCCGGAATGACAAGATTCGTCTGCATTCTATCCCTGATTTCCTTTTCTTTCACAATGAACCTCCATTTCGTCAGATATACCGTTTAAGCATCTTTCCACAGAATTTCTTCGCCCTCTTATACTGCATAAAGCTCTGCCATCCGGCTCCTCCCTCTCGCCAGTCTTGTCCGCACCGTACTGTCCGAAATCTTCAGAATCGAACTGATTTCCGTTGTTTTCAATCCATTGACATAATATAAAATCATGACAAGTCGATATTTTTCATCCAGCCCCCTCATCATTTCCATCCATTCCACGTTCTCATACTCCCTGGGCGACACAGGTGTATCTTCCACTTCTTCGACAGGACATATCTTTTTTCTCCGCCTTAAACAGTCATTACACTTGTTAATCAGAATCCTCGTCATCCATGTCTTAAAAAAATCCGTATTTTTCAACTGCCGCATTTTCTCCCAACAAACCAGAATCGTTTCGGATATGGCATCTGCCGCGTCTTCGTCATCCCGGAGCATCGCGCTTGCGGTCTTATACATATTCTGCATCTGGGACTGCATCAACTCGGCAAACGCATCCGCATCTCCCTGTTGTGCACGTTTCACTAAATTGTCCATCGATAATGTTTCCCCTCCTTTGCCTTTTAATTATTAGACGGCATCCGTCATCAAAACGTCCCAAATCCGGTAACGAAAATTTATCTTTCCCCCTGTCTCATTGTATCCAGAACAAAATGCCTTCGGCATTATGTTCGGAAGAACCTTCGGTTCTTCCACACTGTGTCGGAATTTCCTATTACACAAAAAAACTGCTGCGCCAGATCCTACAGGCGCAGCAACTCTTTAATGATATTCAGTTCGCTTGACCGATGCAGTCATATTTTTTCAAACACAGGCATGTAATCGATGGGCGCATCTACGGATACGACCTGATTTCCTTCATAAATCTCTCCGGTGGAAGTCAGCATCCATTTTCCCTCCGGCAGATAGACATCCCGTTTAAACTCATTCAGATGCAGAATCGGCGCCGCCAGATATTTGTCTCCGAACATATACTGATCCTGAATCTCCCAGCATTTCGCATCGTCCGGGAATTCATAGAACATCGCCCGAAGCAGCGGAGAACCGTTCTCATGCGCTTCCGCATACAGGTCCCGAATATAGTCATGCATGGCGATACGAATGTCATAATATTTCTTCATAATGGCGTAATTATCTTCGCCATAGCTCCAAAGCTCATTCGGCTGTCCGGTATGCAGATACCCGCCGCCAAAGTCCCGCTCATCAAGCGGGGGAATGTTGTAAGGCCCTCTGTCCCCATGCATACGCAGCACCGGAGAATAGACCGCAAACTGATACCAGCGGATTAAAAGCTGCCGAAAATCCCCGTCGTTGACGTCATCCGTCATGAAGCCGCCGATATCGGTCGTCCACCAGGGAATACCCGCAAGTCCCATATTCAGGCCACACTGAATCTGATCCGCGAAGGCTTCAAAGGTACTCGGCACATCTCCCGACCAGACCACGTTGCCGTATTTCTGGGAACCTGCCCATGCACAGCGCAGCAGATTGACCACATTTCCTTTCCCGTTCTTACGCATCTCATCATAAAAAATGCGGCTGTACATCTGCGGATACAGATTGCTGATGGCAAGCGCCGGTCCGTCACAGTAACGGTAATTCTCGAAATCATAGACTCCGTAATCCGGTTCGGAATTATCCAGCCAGAACGCGTCGATGCCATAGTCATAATAATTTTTCTTACATACTTCCCAGACATATTTTCTCGTTTCCGGATTAAACGGATCGATTTCCACGCAGTCCCCCTGATAATCATAGGTCTGCGCCGCTCCGCGCTCCGTCCGGATTAACAGCCCCTTTTCCATCATGGGGCCGAAATTCTCGCTCTTACGGTCTACCGAAGGCCATACCGACACGATGACTTTGATGCCCATCTCATGCAGTTCATCCACCATCGCCTTCGGGTCCGGCCAGTATTTTTTATCAAATTTCCAATCCCCCTGCAGGGTCCAGTGGAAAAAGTCGATGACGATCTGATCGATCTTAATGCCTTCCTCCCGGTATCTGCGCGCTACGCTCAAAACCTCCTCCTGCGTCCTGTAGCGAAGCTTACACTGCCAAAGGCCCATCAAATCCTCCGGAAACATCTCCGCCCGGCCGGTCACCGCCGTATAATTCTCAAGAATCCGCTTAGGCGTATCCGCGGCGGTAATCCAGTAATCCATTTCCTTTGTCGCCCTTGCGATCCATTCATAGTAATTGCGTCCGAAGGTCACGCGGCCCACCGCAGGATTATTCCAGAGAAAACCATAGCCCCTGGAGGATACCGCAAACGGCACCGAGATCTGGGAATTTCGCTGTGCCAGCTCCAGCACACAGCCCTTTAAATCCATGCACTCCTGCTGATACTGTCCCATACCGAAGATCTTTTCCTCCCGGCCGCTCTCGAATTTCAGATTCAGAGAATATTCGCTTCCCCCGATGATTCCCTTCCATTCCCTGTTCACCAGTTTCAGACACCTGCTCTCTTTCGAAAGCGTCCCGTCATAAAACCGGAAATACTCCCGCAGGATGAGGCTGTCATCTTTATAAAAAGAAATGATTCCCGCAAAATTGACGACTGCCTTCATCCGTCCGTTGACAATCGTCGCAATCTCCTTCTGATCAACCGTACCGTCACCCACCCAGTGATCTTCCTTCTCTATGAAAATTCTCGTATCGCATTTTCTGACTTCTTCGGTCAATGCCCACCTGTTCCCTGTAAAAGCAGAACCCATGACCGCGCGCACGCGCAGGGAATCTTCTCCCCATGCCTCGATTCTCACCATTTCGCCGTTTCGATAAAACACCAATGCTCCGTTATCATTTTCAAATCTCATATACACCCTCCCTGTCTGCCTTCGAACTCCGCCTTTTTCTCCGTTCCATTTTCCTCTGTTTTCTCATAAGAAGCTCCCTTTGGCACCTGAACCGTTTGAAGAAATTCTCTTGAGAAAAGAGAAACACTAATGGTATAATACTATTATTCAACGTATATTACTACTGAAATACTACTGATTTATAATACAATACTATTTTCAGACAGACTGATTTACTTCCGGAAGGAGCAGGACATGATCCCCGACAGAGCAACCGAAGAAAAAAGACAGCACAGCACGACGTTCATTCCTTACAGCTATTATGAATGCCGTCTTCCGGAATATTTCGCGAATGTGCCGATGCACTGGCATAATGAATTTGAGATGAACTATCTTTACCGGGGAAAAGGAGAATTTATATGTGGGAACCGGAAATTTGAAGCCTCCGAAGGCGACATTCTGATCCTGCCGCCCAATATGCTGCACACTGCCTATCCCTGCAGGGATCAGGTTCTCGTTTATGACGCTTTCGTCTTCAGCCCTGCACTGCTTGGGGCAAACAGCAATGACCGCTGCACTGCCGAATGCATCAGACCTGTCATGAACGGGAGCGTCCGGCTCAATGTTCATATCCATCCGGGCATGAAACATTACGCCGTTTTGAAAAACATAACGGAACAGATCTTTTTCTGTGTGCACGCTAACTCTTCCCGGACGGACCTGCTTTTAAAAAGCGAGCTGCTGAGGCTGTTCTGGACATTGGAAGAAAACGGCGATATTGTCCTCCGGCAGGAACATGAAACCGGCCACGCCGAGATAATCCGGCCGGCTCTCGAATATATGGCCGGAAATTATCAGAACGACATTACAATCGAACAGCTTGCCGATCTTGTCCATCTGAGCAAAAGCTATTTTATGAAATGCTTTAAAGAAACCGCCGGCGTCGGCGCTATCGAACATCTGACACAGCTGCGGCTGAATGCGGTCTGCGACGCGCTTTCCACCACCGGAGACAAAATCTCCGACATCGCCTTTCGCTGCGGTTACGGCAATCTCTCCAATTTCAACAGACAGTTCCTGAAAAAAGTGGGCTGTTCCCCGGAAGAATACCGCCGGCGAAATCACTTTTCCCATGACGCCTGACCCTGTTCTTCCGGTAAGAGCCCATACGCCCTTCTGCGAGACCTGCCGCCTCTGTACTCTGTTATAACCTCACGTCTACCGGTGTATAAGAAACTCCCGAAACGGCAGTCCCTTCACTGTCGCTTCCGTCTTCCGATGCAGAACCGTCAGAATCTTTTTCATCCTGCTCCTTCTTCTCTTCCGCATCCTCGCTCTTTGTTCCGTCTATATCACCCTTGTTCGCTTCTGCCTTATTCGCTTCTGCCAGCGTTTCCTGCGCACCGGCCAGCGTTTCCATCTGAGAAGCCGTCGCTTCCTGAGCCTTTTGCTTTACATCGGCAAGCTGCGCTTCCTTAGCTGAGGTATCTCCGTTGCGGGCGCCGTCAAGCTTAATCTCCGCTTCCAGCACACCGGCTTTTCCTTCCATCGCAGTCGCGACACTGCCCTGTACCTTCGCCTGCTTCATGGCTCCTTCGGCGGAAAGCATTGCCTGCATGCCCTCTGCGGAAAGCTGAACGTCCACCTGTCCGTCATTTGCCTTTCCTTTTCCGGGATTACTTTTACGCTCCTGTCCGGAAGCATTTTCCGCCTGCTTCTTTTTGGCTTCTTCCGTCTCTTTTTTACGCATATCCATCTGATGCTGCCGCAGCTGATTGTTCAGATCGCTGATTTCCTTCTGAATTTCCTGCCGCAGTTTCATCTTCTCTTCCATGCTCATATCGCTGTTGCCGGAAATTTCCTGCAGCTTCTTCTGCGCGGCATCGATCTGCTGCTGCAGTCTCTTGCTGACAGCATCCTCCGCCTGACTTTTTCCCATCATACCGGCCTGCATCCCTGCGCCGCCGGCTCCATTGACACTATTGATTACCATATGTCCACCCCTGTCCTTTCCTGCCCTGACTGCATCCGGTTTGTTTACGGACCTCCGATGCCGCCGGCAAATCTTTTCTCACAGGATATTTCGGCCGGTTATTCATCCCGCATAAGAGCCTTGTTGTCAAACCCCTTTTTTTCGTTGCCAACCTCCAACAGCAGCATCACTTGCAGGAGAAACATGTTATCCCGCTGCTCAATATCGAGATCTCCGAAATATTTCTGTGCCACCCTGCGGATATTATTCAGCCCATATCCATGTTCCCCGTTCTTTTCCTTCATCGTCTGCGGAAGGCCGCTTTCTTCCTCCAGAAAGATCCGTTCTTTCAGACTGTTTGCAACTTCAATCATGTAAATATTTTTTTCCCGGTAAGATGCAATCCGTATGAAGGGCTCCATGCATCCCTCCACTCCCTCTATCGCATTGTCCAGCGCGTTATTCAGAATAATACTGATATCAAATGCATTGACTTCGGACTCCTCCGGATAGCAGAATTCACATCGAAACGTAATTCCCCTGCTCTCCGCTTCCTTTTTCTTCTCCGTTAAAAGAATGTCTGTAACTGGATTGCCGGTTTTCATCTCCGTTTCGGCTTCATGAAGCTGTTCCTTCAACTTAGCCAGGTACCCGATCGCTTCCTCCTGTCTGTCCTTCTGAAAGAGCCCTTCCAGTATCATGATGTGATTTCCCATATCGTGTCTGATTCCCCGAATGTCCCGATAGAGCGTCTCCACTTCACCAATATGCTTTTTCAGGCTTTCCACCTGCCCGGCAAGCACCGCATTTTCTTTTTCCCTCCGGTGATTTTTCTTCATATCCTGATAAAAAATGACCGCCGCTACGAGCGCGGCGTAAGATATGATCTGATACAACGCCACAATCCATTGATAAGAGCTATGCATGTCCTGAATATACCGGCTCGTGTCTTCCAGATAAATATCTGAAAAAAAAACGGACAAATAATAGCCGGTAATGGACGAAAGCGGTATGGCAAGCATCAGCCCCAGTTCTTTTCTGCTCATATTTTCATTTTTATACAGATAAATGCGGTTCATGATATCCAGCAAAAACCGCATCAGAAAATACCGGAACAAAATGCCTCCTGACTGAATCAGCAAATAAAGTCCCAGATAGACCGAATCGGTCAATCCAAAAACGGCGCCCCAGTACATATCCAGTCGAAACAGGAAGTCTTTCGGCGCCATTATAATTCCCCACGATATCCATTCTGTCAGATACAGAAAAAGTGCGAGGAATATTTTCTGTTCCACATTTCTTCGGTCATACAGATAAATTGCGATGAGAAAAACCAGGGTCCCGAATGCATGCGCCAGAAGCCCGTGTAAGATATAAGGAACAAAATAGAGTGCGGACATCGTTCCGATATAAATCATTTTTACCGGCCGGACAGCCTTTTGGTTATATAAAAATGGAGTTATAAAGCGGCCGTACAGCAAACCGGTCACGACGATCGTCACGACCCCGGACAGCCGCGAGGCCAGCTCCCAGTATAATTCCATACCGATCTTACCGTCCCTTTCTCTTACTGCGCATCATGTCCGGAGCTTCTTTTCGCACTGTTGTACTTCAAATACCGCTTCACAAACTCCGCATAATTCTGCTTCGCCATAAGCGCCTTTCCTTTTTCCAGCCAGATCTCGGTGGCATTATACTTCTCCACATATTTGAAATGAACCAGATTTGCTCTGTGAGAACGAAAAAAATCCCCGCCGACCTGTTTTTCCAGATCGGAGAGCTTTCCATAATATTCGATATCCCCATGTACGCTGTGTATCATCACCTTTCGGTTAAAAACTTCCGCATACATAATGTCATGAATCGGAATTCTGGTGTGCACGCCTCCCGTTTTGATCAGGATGCAGCGTTCTTCCGATTCCGGCTTTCTTTTTTGCTCTTTTCCGATCCGCTCCCTGCACTGCTCCCACGCGCCCGCAAGCACCGCTTCAAATTTTTCATCCGTAAAAGGCTTTACGAGGTAATGAAAGGCCCCTACGTCAAACGCCCGGAATACATATTCTTCCAGTGCCGTAATAAAAATCAGAACCAGATTTCTGTCTTTCTTTCTCAGCTCCTGTGCCGTCTCCATGCCGTCTTTTCCCGCCATCTGAATATCCAGCAGCAGAATATCGAACTGCCTGTCCGACTGCAGCAGCTCTTCCCCCGAACCGAAGAAACAGACATCGGCCTCCGGATATAACCGCTTTATCCTGCTTCCAAGAAGCGACCGCACTTCCTTCTCATCATCACATACCGCTATCCGCATGATTCCGCATCCCTTTTACTTTTCTGATTTTTCTCAGGCAGTGTCTTTTCAGGTGCCTGAGAAGATCTCTTCACACTATGTATCGGAAGCAGGCACGCTTTCTTGCAACGGCACGTTGTGAAATGAACTTTTTTCGTCGCCAAAGCCACATCCTGCCGGGCCGACCGGTATACCGTATCCATTCTCTTGGAGGCACGCTTCCGCTCCGTGAAAACTCGTAGCGGTACTAAGTTCAAAAGCAGCTGTGCTGCTTTTTCTCTAAGTACCGACGGTTTTCAAGGGCCTCCGCAAGAATGATACGGCACACCGGTCGGCCCGGCAGGATTCCCCTCGCTGGTACTCCTATACTTCCTTTAAAAGTGTCTTCAATATCATAATGTGATACTCTTCATCCTGAATAATCCGCCGCAGGACCGCATTGACACACTCATCCTCGATCCATGAAATATGCATTTCGTATTGATTGATGGTAGATTTCTCGGCTTCCATATCGGCCTCCAGCATTTTCGCGCATTCCGCCGGAATATTCAGACAGGACGGTGTCCACAGCATCGATCTGCCGTTACGTCCCCTCGATGAAAAACCGATCTCTCCGCCCAGCAGAACAATCAGCTCTCCCAGTTTCTGGAGATGCATCATTTCGCAGATTGCCATTCCAAGCAGAGCCTGCGCCATAGGGCAGTTTTCGGCTGCCAGACGATTCTCGTTATTAATATACTGTGCAATCGCGGTCAGCTCCGATACGGAGCCGCAGTAGTCAATGGTAAGCAGATCCGCATAGGACAGATTTTTTCCGCTTACCCGGACCGGAGGATAGGGCAGATCTGTCATAACCGGCTTAATCGCGGAGAAATTGCAGGAATCCCCCACACAGTTTCCTTCCATATATACAACCTCTGCATTGATTCCTTTTCATATTGTATGAGAGAAAAAGTGTTTTTATGCTCCGGAAGCGCTGATCTCAAATTCCGCCGCCAGTCGATAATTCACGGAGTTCTCCCCCTCCTGCACGCTCACCGTTTTCGTCATGCGGTAACGTCCTTCCGGCAAAATGCCATGAAACCAGGTCCACTCAACATCAAACAGGCATGACTCACCGTTTCCGGCCATATAGCCAACCATCGTAAACGCCGCATTATCGATGATATAATTCACCCTATGCCAGCCCTCACCGCGCCAGACCTGTAATTCATAATCTTCACCAAAGGTCACTTCCTGATCCGTCTGGTTCAGAATTTCCAGTCTGGCCCCTTCCGGACTTACCTGTATGACACGCATCGTTATGCCGTCGAGAGAATCCACTTCTTCCTCATCGGCTTCCCCAAACGTCGCCTCCGGAAATTTCTCCTCCTTGCCGGCGTCCGGATCAGCTTCGTTGTCCGTTCCGGTCAATCCATCGGAAGCTTCTTCCGTTCCTTCCCAGACGGGCCAGACGGTCTTAAAAACATAATAGGCAGTTCCAAAGCAGCCGTTTTCCGCCACCTTCTCCTCCTTCCATTCCATCCAGATCTCGTAGACTTTACCAGCCTGCAGTTCTATGGTGAAATCCCCTGCGGCAATCTCCGCTCCCTGATAGACAGAAGTTCGACTGCTTTCGGCATCAGCATTTCCGATATCCGACAGATTCCACATATTGATGCCCAGCTCGTCCGGTTTCCCCTCTATGGCCAGGCTGTATTCCGCCGTATCTCCTCCGTTTTCGGACAGGGTCAGTACATTCCATGGAGCGCCCTCCGACAGCGGTGCCGCGCTGTCCGCAATCGCCGCCCCCATCTGATCGGCGCCTTCGGGCCAGTTCCACTGATAGCCGCATGCCCTGACAGATAACGAATCTCCTTCTTCCGATACCGGATGAAGCTCCATGACGGGCGGTTCCCTGCGGGCTTCTGCCATTGCAATATCTTCACCGGAAGCTTCCTCGACGCCGGAAGATACTTCCGGTATAGAACCTTCGTCCGCATTATTTTCCTTTTTTCCGCATCCGCTTATGACCAAAATAGTCAATCCAAGCAATATCCCATACGGTACTTTTCTTTTCATACATTCCCTTCCCCCTTCCTTCAGACGGCTTTATAAAACCGAACAGAGGCAAGATACACTGTTAATATTCCACCGTACTTTCTTCTTACAGGAGTATCTTAGCACAAACGCCCCCTGCTGTCCATCTGTGTGCCTTCCCACATGCGCTTCGCATTCCACGCGCTCTCCTTTTCAGAAAAAGTCTGCCTGTTCACCGGAAATTTCCCTTTCATCGCTTGCATAACCATACATCCGATAGTATACTAATGGTATAAGAAAGGAGGCGTATGTCATGCACATCAAAAAAATGCTCACTGCAGTTACGGCATCCATGCTCATTGCAAGTCTTATTGTAATGCCTGTTTCTGCGCACGGGCATCATGGCAGAACCAGGACAGCCTCAACTACCGTCACGACGCAATGTCCGGTATGCACCGTAGAAGACTGCACGGAGACAGGACATCATACGCATGACGGCGAGACTTACTGCGGCTATGATCATACGAACGAATATTGTGATGGTTCCTGTGGAACCTACGGTTGCGGAACCACCACAACTTATTCAGGTTCTCATCATGGCAGGGGACACGGCTGTCATTAACCGTTTTGCCGGAAGCATTTAACACAAAATTACGATCCGCCTCGGCGTCGTCTGAGGCGGAATGCTTCTGGTTGTTGTCGTATAATAAACGAGCAGCGTCCGGTTGCCCGGATTACAGGACACTCTCTGTCCGTTAAGCGTTTCCACGATCGTATTTCTCGCGATATTTAACTGCAGGGACCCATCCTTTGCCGTCAGATTCCTGTCGAATTCATTCAGCATAATCTGCTCATCCCTCACAAGAACAGTCACAATCTGCGCCCGGTACTGCGGCGGAAAAATAAGCGGCACCGGAAGCGAAGCATCATAAAATGCCGCCACGCGCAATCCTGCCCGCAGCGGCCTGTTGTCAATGATATGTGTTTCCGGTCCTATCATAAAGTTGACGATTCCGTTTTCCGTGCGAAGCGACATTGTTTGACTGCAACAGTCATTTCCTCTCGCCATGTTTAAAATCGTTCCGATAACCGGTACATAATTCGAATATGCCATAAAACTTCTCCTGTTTCATCTTTTTATTTTAAGTTATGTCTGAAAAAGGAAAAGGTACGCATATCCGGCCGCTTCTCCGGAAGCGGCAGATACATACTTCATTTTAATCATCGTGCCTTTACATTCCCGGAGAACCGATCTGTCCAAATTCTCCTTCTTTTTTGTGTTCCTTCACGATCGAAATGCTCGTCGGAATGGCGCCGCCGATTGTGAAGATATATAACAGGGCAAGATTGCCCCAGTAGTTCGATCCTTCTATGATTCCCTCCTGAATCAGCGACGGAACATACTGGAAGCCGGTAAAGAAATCAACCTCCCATTCCCTTGCGATAATAATCGCCCAGTCCAGTCTGTCTCCGATATAGGTCATGATGAGCATCATAAGAAAGCTGATTACGATACCTTTCTTCGTAAGCTTTCCACCCAGCATCTCATAGCCCTTCATCGTACAGACAGCCATCACGATACCTGATATAACCGCCACTCTTCCGAGCTGGCTGAAAAAGATGATACAGATGACACCGATCACCGAGCCAAGCAGCGCTCCGACGATTCCGCCCACCAGATTTTCGCCTTTCCGCTTCTTATGCTGTGTTGTCAGCGCTACGTCCTGCCTCATTCTGCCGGCACAATCCGGACACAGATGCATGTATCCGCCTTTTGTATCATAGCCCGCCGTTTCCATCTGCTGCCCGCAGAGCTGACAGCAGGGTGCAAAGCCCTTGCTCCGCAGGAGAGCGAGCATCGCTGCGATGGCATTATTGAGATTCTCGCGCAGCTTTTCCTGCTTCGGCGTATTTTTCAAAACCATCTTGATCAGGTTTCCTTCCTGGGACAGAGAAATAACCTGCCTTTCGTTTTTGGTGAAAAGCCTGTTATCCTCTTTTCCCAGAGCTCCCATCGGAGAGCGCGCGCTTAATGTAACGGTAAGACAGTAAGGATTCCTTTCATCCGACGCGTAAACAAGCAGCTCGAACCCTTCCCGCAATCCATAGAGTACATTCCGTTCCCTGTCATAGCGAAATCCGGACGCCATCGCCAGCTGATCATAATTTTGTGTTATTTTGCTCATTTCTCTTCCTCCCTCTTTTGCATCTTATTCTATATTACACAATGTATTACACAATGCCTCTGAATTCAAACGTAAATTCCAGTTTTCCGCTGACATCGATCAGATATTCCGGATGCACCGGCGCCCCCCAGCTGTCGTCGCCTCCGACTCCCATCTGCTGCTTTGATACACGCACCCAGGTATAATGCACCTCCGGAAGCTCAAAATGATGCTTCGCGTTTTCCAGCTCGTGGGGCGTATAGGGCAGCGCGGAAAAGTTCATCCGATCCCCGGTAAACAGCAGGCCTCTTCCCTTTCTGTCCGTAATCTTCGCATAGCGCACCTCCGTTTTGTTCCCGCACTCCTGCGGAACCAGATACTGCGCCACATTATCTTTTACAAGATTTCGGTAAACACCGAGCTTCGCTCCCTCTTTCCGGTCTTCATAAGTCTCTTCCGGCCCGTTTCCATACCATTCCACATGATCGTAATCCGCACTGCACTGGAAGAGCATACCGAATTCCGGCATATCGCCCAGCTCCTTCACCGGATCATAGGAAAGCGTCGTCTGAATCCGTCCGTCACCGTAAACCCGGTAAGTCACCTGGCACTCCGCTTTCGGCGTTGTCTGCAGATGGTAATAATATGTAATGACCGCACAGTCCTTTTCTTCCCTGACAACCGGATTGTCATACAATGTGCCAAGTGCCGTTTCCTTCGCCACCCCGGCATCTCTCATCGTCAGATAAAGGCTCGCCAGCTTCCACTGCCCATACCGCCCCGGCATATTGTTTCCTTCGTCATTATCGATGGGAGCACGCCAGAAGTTCGGCTTCGGACTTCTGATCAACAGTTCTTTTCCCGCATACCGGTAAGAAGCAAAACCACTGTCAATGGAAAACAGCGCCTCAAAATCCGTTCCCCGGACGCCGAAGTTCCGCTTGCCGCGAATCAGCGTATACGGCTTCACCGGTTCCGCTGCTGCCGCCTTTTCCGCATTTTTTATGTTTGCGATAACCCCCTGTCCAAAAGCCACCTCATGTCCCGCCGCGGCCCAGAGCATATCTTTTTTCAGATGAAAAGAAATGGTAACCGCATATTCACCCTCAAACGCCGGGATCTCAAAAGGTATCGAAAAAGTCTGTCTGCTCTCCGGTTCCACACATAGCTGCAGCTCCTTTTCGTCCATCGGAAGGCCGTTTCGCAGCAAAATCGCTTTCGCCGCGAAGGTGTCCGCATTTACAAAAAGGTTTTTATTCCATACCTCAAATTCCTTTTCATGGACCGATACCGCCAGATTCTGATAATCGAATTTCACATCCTGCATCTTGGGGGAAGGATTCCTTTCCCCGCCGTAAACGATGCCGTTACCGCTGAAATTATAATCGCAGGGCCTGTCCCCGAAATCGCCTCCATAAGCCTGAAACTCCCTGCCGTAACGATCCTTCCTGTAAAGAGACTGGTCGATATAGTCCCAGATAAAGCCGCCCTGATAGCCGGAATTTTCCCTGTCCGCCAGATTCGTATATTTGTGCAGAGCCCCGCAGGAATTCCCCATCGCATGAGAATATTCACAGCAAATGATCGGCCTTGCCGACGTATCCTCCAAATATTCCTCAATTTCCCATGCCTTTATATACATCCGGCTTTCCACATCGGTCGTTTCATCATAGCTCCTGTCATGAAAGACGCCTTCATAATGCACAAGACGCGTATCATCCAGTTTTCGGAACAGCTCCGACATCCGGTAAATCGTCCGGCCCCCGAAAGACTCATTTCCGCAGGACCACAGAAGGATCGCCGGATGATTCTTATCTCTCTGATAGCAGGAGTTGGCGCGGTCGAGCAACATGCCCTCCCATTCCTCATAATCTCCCGGAAGCACGAAGGATTTCTCCGCAACGCCCCGCAGCCAGGCATCCCATGTTCCATGCGTTTCCATGTTGCACTCCGCAATCAGATAGATACCATACCTGTCGCACAGATCATAAATCGCCACATCATCCGGATAATGACAGGTCCGTATGGCGTTGATATTATTCCGTTTCATCGTTACAATGTCTTTTTCCAGTTCTTCATAAGAAACATGACGGCCGGAAACGGCGCTGAACTCATGGCGGTTGACGCCCTTAAACACAATCCGTTTTCCATTCAGAAGCATTCGGTTATCCTTCATCTCAAATTTTCGGAAACCGACCATCTGAACCGTATATTCCTCAACCCGGCCGGAGGCTCCGACGGCCTCTATTTCCAACCGGTACAGATGAGGCTCTTCCGCACTCCAGAGCTTCGGAGCCCTTATTTTCTTCCGCAGAACCACCTTTCCCGTTCTGTGGCCGTCTTCCGGCAGTCTCTTTCCGGCAGGGTCCGTTTCTTCCGGCACGATTTCCTCTTCCAGATCGAATAAGGTCCGGTCCCCGTCCATGAACCGATATCTGATCTTTCCACTCCCAACGGTTCCGGTCACAACCTCCAGCCCGGCTTCACCAAAATCGTGTCCTTCAAATAAGGTTTTTACCCGGATATCTTCGATATGTACGGACGGAACCGCATACAGATAAACGCTCCGATAAATACCGGAGAAACGGAAGAAATCCTGATCCTCACACCAGCTTGATGAAGTCCATTTATAGACCTGCACCGCAAGCTTGTTTTCTCCTTCTTTTAAGAAAGGCGTCAGATCGAACTCCGACGGCGTAAAACTGTCCTCGCTATAACCCACATAGCTGCCGTTTAACCAAAGCGCCATGCCGCTTTCCACGCCCTGAAAAGAGATGTGGATTTCTTTCCCCCTCATCTCCTGCGGCACTTCGAAATATTTCACATAGCTGGCCGTCGGATTAAACCGCTCCGGAATCTCTCCCGGATTCAGTTCCTCCCTGCCGTCCCAGGGATACTGCACATTGGCATACTGGGGAACATCATACCCCTCCATCTGAATATGCGCCGGCACACAGATACTCTCCCAGCACTTACAGTCAAATGCTTCTTTTTCAAAGCCGGCCGGTGCGGCCGCCTGATTTATCGCATAGGAAAATTTCCAGACACCGTCGAGCGGCATCCGAAGCGAGCTGTTTCCCAGCAGATATTCTTCCCTGTCCCGGTAAATAACATGCGCCGAATGCGCCGGCAGCACGTTTTCCTTAAAGAAACGCGGGTCTTTTACTTTGTTATAATCAAATTGTGCCATAATCTACCATACCTT
>CALDLG010000105.1 GCA_937910785.1 uncultured Lachnospiraceae bacterium
GATCTCCAGCTTACCGTCGCAAATTAACGCGCTCAATTTTTCATTGTAATCGGCAACCGCTTCTCCTTCCGGCATGTTTACAGCCGCAGGAACCTCTGCCGAAATCTGCAGAGCTCCGTTTCCTTTTATGGTTAAATTTCCGGCGCAGTATATTCCAACGCCCAGATTAGCAAGCCTTTCCGATATTCCTTTCGTCTCTACCCGTATTCCATCGCTTAATACGATGGTGGAATCCCCCGGTAACTTTACGGCTATGCCATTTTTGGCTATGTTTGCACTTTTGCTAAACGTCAGCGTTTTACTGCTCTCTTCCCAGGTCCATCCCTGAGCGTCATTTTTTGCCCCTTCTTTCAGCTCGGTATCCATCACCCAATACTCAGGATCAGCCGCATGTACCGTCCAATCGTTTCCCGGTATCATTGTGAATACCATGCAAAGCGTCAGCAAAAAGCTTATCACTTTGTTCCTAACTCTTGTTACCCTCCCTGTTTTCATAAACATCCTTCCTTTCGTTAATTGATCACTATACGTTTTAATTTTATACTAATCTGCCATTCTTGTCAATATGGTTCAAATAATATCGGAATTTAATTAATTATTCTGTTAATTTTGCGCAATAAACTCCTTTTTTTAAATTTTTGTAAGCTTTTCACAGATTGGTTTATTTTTGCTTCTTCTGTCATATCCGCCCGGCGATTTCATAAAATAAAACACAACACTGTTTTTGGAGCCGCCATGACATATTCTTTTTTTAACTTCGCCAGCCGCAGAAAACTTTCTGTAAAACATACTTTGATTTCTATTTTTATTTTTGCGTCGCTTATATTCTGCGGATGTGATTCCGACTTCTCGGTCTCCTCCTTCTGGGAAGAACATTCCCCGTTTCAAAACTCTGCGGAAAACTCCGAATCTGTTTCCGAAAATGAAACAGAGCAGATTGACGATAAGGAGACGGCGCGCCTTCATGAATATTTAGATTCTCTTTTTGTTGAAGACGTCTCCTCCAACACTTTAAATATGCATTACTCGCTGAATGAACCGGAAAAATACGGAATTGAAAGTTATGAGGCGACTTTAGGCGAAATATCGAAAAAAAGTTCTGAACAGTCTCTTTCCGCCATGGAAAACAGAAAGTCCGTATTGTCAGGATTTTCTGTTTCTTCCCTGGCCAAAGAAGACCGTATGGCGATTGACGTTTTAAATTCCTACATGGATACGCAGCTCTCCTTTTCGGACTATTATCTGCACGATGAAATCTTAAAGCCAAACACCGGAATTCAGGCAGAATTTCCGATTCTGCTCGCAGAATTTCGCTTTCATGACAAGCAGGATATTCTTGATTACCTTTCACTTTTGTCTGACGTGGAACGTTATTTTGATGAGATTATAAATTTTGAAGTGGAAAAGTCAAAATCCGGACTTTTTATGCCCGATTTTGCCGTCGATACGATTTTAAAGGAATGTTCCGATTTGTGCGCGGTTGAGGATGAGCATTACCTGATTACGACGTTTAATCAGAAAATATCTGCGATGGAAAATATCTCAGATGCTGAAAAAGACAAATATATCAAAAAGAACGCATACCTTGTAACAAACAGTCTGCTTCCCTCCTATGAAGGACTTTCAGAAGCTTTAACCACTCTAAAGGGAACCGGAAAAAATAACGCGGGGCTCTGTTTCCTTCCAAAAGGTAAGACTTTTTATACAAATCTGGTCCATCAGTACACCGGATCGGCGCATACAGTCGAGGAGCTGGAGGCGATGACGCAAAAAAAACGCGACAGCGATCTGTCAACCATTTCCGCGCTTTTAACAAAAAATCCTCAGCTTTCCGCCCAGTCCGCCTCCTTTGATATCGACGTCAGTAATCCCGAAAATGCTCTGAATTACCTGATCACACAAATTACTTCGGATTTTCCGGCTCCTGTCTCGACAGATTTCTCCGTCAACTATGTAGACAAATGCTTACAGGACTCTATGGCGCCCGCATTTTATCTCACGGCTCCGATCGACGATCTGTCGCACAACTGCATTTATATCAATCCAGCCGGCGATTCCGATGGCATCCACCTGTTTACGACGCTTGCACATGAGGGGTTTCCGGGACATTTATATCAAACCGTTATGTCTTATGACGCCGGGCTCTCTCCGATCAGAAGCCTTCTGTACTACCCCGGTTATATAGAAGGCTGGGCCACTTATGTAGAAATGATGTCTTACAAATACGCCGGACTTTCGGAGGACGCCGCCGCCCTTCTTTCCTGTAATCAGTCTGCCATCTTAAGCCTGTATGCGACGACGGATATGGGAATCCACTACGACGGCTGGAATTTGAGCGACACTATTAAATTCTTTCGCGAATATGGAATCACTGATATCGACACGGTTCAAAATATTTATGAATATATTATCGAAGAGCCCGCCCACTATTTAAAATATTATATCGGATACCTGGAATTTTTGAACTTAAGGGAATATGCAAAACAATGCTATGGTGAAAATTATTCCAATATAAGGTTCCATCAGGCGGTACTTTCTATGGGACCGGCGCCGTTCCCGCTGCTTGAGAAATACCTGACAGAATATTACGAATAAAAACAAAGAATCCGGCAAAACCGGATTCTTTGCCTGCGGCGGACTGTCCTGACAGCACAATCCCTTTCCGCCGCAGTGTGATCTTGATTAAAGTTTTTTCTATATGATTGTATCTCTTACTCCGACAAAAATACAACCGGACCTAATTCTACCTTTTCCCTCCGAAATCCCAGCCGCTCTTCCACCTTCCGGTTATTTTCAAGAACCTCATAATAAGAATTCATGTCCTTCATATAGACCATACTATATATTTCATCATGCGCACAGCTGTAATATAAAAAATATCCGCTTCCGTCCGACATTTCAAACGCGTATGTAATAATACCATTCTTAAGAATGCCGTCATCTTTATAAACATAATTTATAGAAGAGCCGGCTATCTGTCTCAGATCGGCAAATTTCTCTATAATATCCTTTGTATCCGTAAGCTTTTCCCTGTATAATTGCCTGTCAACCTGAATGTCGTCAACAAAATTATCGGAATTTACCTTTGTAACAGAGTCAAACATATCGGAATCAGGCTGAAAGGTTACCTCATATCTCTCCGCGTCTTTTGTCGATATTCCTACCAGATAAACGGTTATTTCCGAATCTTCTATCTTATCTAATGTATACCTTGATCCTGAAAGATCAATATCATAGATACTCTTAACATATTTTTCGGCTAACTGTACAATATGATCTTCAGGAACAGTTGTCCTTGACTGTACATTTTTCTCTCCCAAAGCACGAATACTGTAATCTCTTTTATAATAAAAATCAATAATCTCGAGCAATTCCTCATCTGTCATCTCACGTTCCGGAAAATAAAATTTGCTCTCCGATGTAACAAAACATAATTTATTCTCCGTAACCTGATTGCCGTACGCGACAAGGGAAAGGCTTTTCTGCGGACTTTTTCCTTCTATATTATAAGCAATCTTTAATTCCTCTAACCGTTCCTCCTCTGTATCCGATAATTCTCTGGAATAGCTGTCTCTTTCCGTATTCGCTTCGCTCGCGTCATCCAAAAACTGCTGCTTTTGCGTATCGCTTAAATTTTCCAGGTTCCGGTTTCTTCCGCTGATCGTCGCATATACTCCGGCAGAACCGACCAACAAAAAGATAATAAAAATCGCCGCCGCCCGCTTCCAGGCAAAACGCGTCTTTTTTTCGCTTTCGTCTAACTGATTCAATAAACTGTCAATTTTATCCTCATAACCCTCCGGCAGTTCTACCTTAGAATCCGCAACAAGCTTACGAATTTTTTCGTCTGTCAAATTATTCATAATCTCAATCCTCCTAAAGCAATGTTTTTAACTTTTCCCGCGCTCTTGCCAATCTGGATTTAATCGTCCCTTCCGGTATATGAAGCATCTGACTTATTTCCTTCGCTGAAAAACATTCGTAATAATATAAGACTACCACAACTCTGTGTTTATAATCCAATTCCAACACAGCATCCCAAACTTCATCTCGTTTTTCTGACGCACCTACCTTCATCTCTGGCATATCTTCAATGTAAACAATCTGATGCTTTGACCTTAGCATATTCTTTGAAGTATTCACAACAATTTTCATTATCCATGATTCAAATTTTTCCTTGCTGCATAACATTCTACGCTGTTCATATGCTTTAACAATTGCATCTCCTACCGCATCTTGCGCATCCGCTTCATTTCTCAGTATTGCAAATGAAAGACGATACAATTCCAATTGATAAGTCTTTACCATCTCGGCAAATTCTTCTTTGTTAATATAGCTCAACGTGTTATTCCACCTTATTTATCCTTTGTTTGTAGTATTAGATCTATTATAGTTCATCTTGGTATGATATTCAATTGTTTCAACCGTATAATATCCGTTTCCCTGTAAAACAATCAATACATAACCTATTTTAAATATTCATCTTTCCATAACTTTTTATCTTCAACATTTTATTATTTATGGAGTATAACATATAACCCAAAATCCGTAAATAAAATTCATCTCCTTCTCCCTGATTTTAATTTTTCCACGCCCCTAAACAGACTACGGTGTTCAAAATTTATGGCAGGCGAAAGCATCGGCCAGCCGTATCTAAAGAAATCTTTATAATTCTTATAGTTTTCTCTTTATACCTCCTCTTTATACTGAAATCATCAAATAACAGCATAACACGTTGAATTCATTATATGAGGAGGAACATCCTATGTGGCAGTTTTTAAGAGAATACCTCAGTGCTCCGGACACGATCGGAGCTATTGCACCCAGCAGCAGACATCTTGCGGCGTCCATGACGGCTTCTATTGATTTCGATAAAGCGCACTGCATTGTAGAATATGGGGCGGGGACGGGCGTATTTACCAGAGAGGTTGCGGCAAAAAAAAGGCGCGACACGACTTATATCGTGATTGAACAGAATGACCGTTTTTATGAAATACTGCAAAAACAGTTCCATGGAATGCCGGGAGTAACGCTGATCCATGGAGACGCCGGAAATGTATGCGACTTCTTAAGAGAACAGGGATTTTGGCATGCGGATTATATCATTTCCGTTCTTCCATTTACATCTCTTCCCCGTCAGGTGTCTCACAGAATACTGTCAGAGACCCAAAAGGCTATCGGAATCGAAGGCGTATTTACCACATTTCAGTATACGCTGTTGCGGAAAACCTTTCTTGAAAATTATTTCAATATCCAGAGGATTGAACGAATCTGGCGAAATTTGCCTCCGGCATATGTGCTGGACATGAAATTAAAATGCTGCCATGGTAAGCAGACTTCTGCTGAAGGTGCAGTATAGACCAAATATTAGGAGATGTCGTTATGTGGTGCGTCTATTTTGTTATTTGCATACTGCTCCCTATATGCGTTCCGGTGCCGGAAACTGCAGTGATACTGTGGGGAACCAGACAAATCGGCAGCCTGGGGGCCTTTTTCTTTGGGGTCACAGGCTCCGTGCTGGGATTGATGATTATGTATTCTTTATCTTCACTGATTGCACATCGTATTTCAAAGGGGAGAAAAGAGAAAAGGCAGCTTGCGTGGTTAAAGCAGCTGACAGGGCGGTATCACGTTTGGATTCTTGGCGTACTGCTAATCGTTCCACTTGTGTCCGATGAAGTGCTCTGTGCAGGCTCTGCTTTTTTAAAAATATCATTGCCTCAGTTTCTGAAAATTGGTATAATTGCTAAAATCATATCCATTGGTATGGTTGCCTTTTCGGATTTTTTTGGCGACTTGTGCGGTCTGAGGCGATGGCAGATGATCACTGTGGAGCTTCTGTTTATGTTCCTTGCCTCGGCGGCTCTGCAGCATTTGTGTAAAAAGGGAGAAGCAAAGCTATCATGAAAGAATTCATATTGATTGTTGACGATGATAAAGACATCCGCAGGCTTCTGAGCATCTATTTAGGCAATGAGGGATACCGTTACCTCGCCTGTGAAAATGCAGCGCAGGCGTTAGATATCCTGGAGCATTATCAGGTGGATCTGATCCTGATGGATGTAATGATGCCGGAAATCGACGGTATCAGCGCCTGTCTGCGAATACGGGAAAAAAGCAAAATACCGATCATATTTATGTCGGCAAAAACGGAAGATATAGACATAATACAAGGGCTTACCGTGGGAGGAGACGATTACGTGACGAAGCCTTTTAAGCCCATTGAGCTTCTCGCCCGCGTTAAAGCTCAGCTCCGCCGCTATAAACAGTACAATGAGACGGAAAAGCCGGCGCACACGCTCC
>CALDLG010000106.1 GCA_937910785.1 uncultured Lachnospiraceae bacterium
ACGCTTCCGCATGGAATTGACCTCTCTGACCTTTGAGACGACTTCAAAGAGCCTTGCCCGGCCCGGAATGCCAAGCGATTTCAGGGATGGAGAGACGGCGAGGCAGATCGTTTTTTCCGTTCTCGACGCATCCGCAACCACCAGATTTGTATTCATGGGATCGAGCTGCCTCTCGACACATTCGACAGAGGCATAGAAAGATTTCAGATCGATTGCGATATAAGTATGATTTCTCTCCATAGGCCTGATCAGTCCGTTCCTTTCTGCTTTTGTTTTAGATTGCCGGTACAGCCGGCACAATATACATAATCAATAAAATTTTATCATGAATTTGCCCCCAAAAGAAAGATTTATGTGAAATATTAAAAAAACAAGGTGCCTTCACAGCATATTCAGCGCACCTTTTGACACCTGAAGCCTATTATATAGAAATCAACCGCGGGTTGATTTTTTGTCGGACTGCTTCACGAAAAAGATGATTGTTATTTTTAGTTCTGATATGGTATATTGAAGCAGGAGAGGAGCTGCGGACTATGCTGAACAAAGAAAATATTGGGAAAAGAATCGCTTTTTACAGGAAAGAAAAGGGAATTACGCAGAGGGAGCTTGCCGATCTGCTGCACATATCCTATCAGGCTGTTTCCAAATGGGAATCGGGGAAAAGTCTACCGACAGTTGATGCGTTGTATGAAATTTCCAATCTGCTAAATGTGACGGTTGATACGCTGTTAAATGAAAATGAGTGGAAAAGCAGGTCGATTTCCTGGCAGGATACGGGATTGGATGTGGAGAGACTGCATGCCCTGAAAAGAGAGATTATGAAACTTAATTCAAAGGACCGGCATATTTTATCCGCCCATTATGCGGATGCCTGTCTGTTTCAGATCGATACCGCGGGGATGAGGGAGCCGGTATATTCCTGTATAATCTGCGTACCGGGGTCCAAGGAGAAACTGGCGAAGGAGTATCGATACAATCAGGAAATCTGCGCGGATGTGGCGGCCGGCGCCATGAACTATATTTTACAGCATGGCATGAGGCCGGTGATGCTGAAGGCCATGGTAATCTGCGGGAACTACAGTCAGGAACAGCTTTATCTGATGGCACAGACCTTTCGGAAAGTCTGTGACCAAAACGGAATTCCTTTTGCCGGGATGGAGATCGCGGCCCAGCCGGTTAATTTTACCGCAGAGGAATATGAGCTCAGCGCTGTGACGATAGGGATACAGGACCGGGATAAAGTGCTGACGGGAAGCCGTCTGCAGGAAGGGGATGTTCTGATCGGGATGAAAACGGAGGGAATCGACGGAACAAATTATCCTTTCATAAAAGTTATGCTCAACAAAAATCCGGAGCTTTACCATGCCAAAATCGACGGGGATACCTATTTTCTCGATGAGCTGATGAAAGCAAATACGGCATTCACGAGAGAAATTATGGCGTTGCAGGAGAAAGGATATCTGCATATGGCATTTCGAATGCGGACGTCTCTGCTGGGCAGTAAAAACTGGCCGGGTGTACCGGAAGGGCTTGGGATATGTATTGATCTGTCCGAGGTTCCGGCGATGCCTTTGTATCAGTTCCTTTTCCGGCAGGATATGATCGGAGAAGACGCGTTCGCGTACCATTTTAATATGGGTATCGGTATGGTGGCGGCCGTACCGGAAAAGTATCGGAAGGATGCGATGGACGTGATCGGACAGTTTTCGGAGTGCTGGTGCATCGGACAGGTGGAATCGGATGAGGAACATAAGGGAGAAAAGGTCTGGAGCAGGGGACGGATACGGTGGAAAACACAGGATGAAAAATAGACTCCGTATCCGCGGGTCACAGGAAGGGAGGAAAAGGGAATGCCTTATCCATTAAAAGCGGGTTATCATTTTCATTACAGCCGTTTCCGGCGGCCGCCATATTATGAAATGCCGGCGGCAGAGGCTTATACGGATTTTTACGGAATATCCTATACCATATGCGGTGACAATCTCTGTTATTTCCCGGATGGCGTTTCCGTCTTTCAAACGGGAGATTTGTCGTTGATTCCGCAGAATGTTTATTTTCGAACTTCTTATCTGTCCGATATGCCGAGGGAGGAGATTCTTCTGAAATTTACGGGGGATATGATTTCCGATCTGTTACAGGTGCTGAAAGTGGATAGCTTTGATGAACTGCTGGGCGGCCGGGAACTGATCGTGCATCTGTCGGGAAAGGATCAGGAAGCGGTTCTTCGGATTATGGAGGAGATGGAACAGGAATGGAATTCCTATAATCAATATTCCGAAATTATTTTGAAGGGGCTCTTAAATAAATTGATTATTTTGTGCTTAGACAGACGAAAGGATACGCAGAAAGGCGCTGCAGGAACCAGGAGGGAGAAGAAGAAGGAACGGCTGATTGAAGCAATCGAATATATCAGGTCGCATCTGGCGCAGAGCCCGTCTTTGGAGGAGACCGCCGAACATGTCAGAATTTCGCCGTCCTATCTGTCCAAAATATTTATCAGTTGTCTGCATACCCCGTATTCTGTGTTTGTCGTAAATGAAAAGGTGCTGTATGCCGAAAAGCTTCTTGTGGATTCGAATGGGAGCATGGCGGAAATTGCCGGAAAAGCGGGATTTCCAAGCAATACATATTTCAGTGACTGTTTTAAGCGGATGACCGGTATGTCTCCGCTGCAATTCAGAAAGGCGTATAAAGGAACGATGTGGAATGGGGGATTCTTATGATAACGGAAAGAGAAACGATCAGGCAGATTTTGAGATATGCCGGCAGGCACCGGAAGCAGATTTTTCTGGCCCTGGCGGCCGGGGCGTTATGCGGTGGATGCGGGGTTGCGGGCTCCGAGCTTTTGAAACGCGTGGTCGACGGACTGACGGCAGGAACGCTTACCAATATCGGTATGATTGTCCTGATGTGTGCGGGCATTCTCATAATGGGGGCAGGATCGGCCTGGATGACCCGGTACGCGTCCGGAAGCGTGGCAACGAAAATGTTGAAGGAAGTGAAGAACGACGCGGCAGCTCATATCATCGGAATGACTTCGGAATTTATGGGAAAGAACCGTTCGGGAGATATTCTGTCAAGACTGACGGACGATGCGAACCGGGTCAGCGGCTTTGTGCAGGAGGATCTGATTCTTGTGATCAGAAATCCGTTTTTGCTTCTTTTTTATCTGTTGTATCTGATCCGGCTCAATCCGAAGCTGTTCCTTATTTCCATCGTGCCTACGATTCTGTGTCTGCCATTTGGCGCATCGCTGACAACGAAGTTTAAAGCCGGTTCCAGAGCCTATATGCAGTATTCGGCAGATATTATCAGTTCCTCGTCGGACATGATCGGCGGCATGGAAGTCGTAAAAAGCTACTGCCTTGAAAAAACACTGCTTCAGGATTATCGGGAGAGTGTAAGGAAAATGACGGATATGGCGGTGAGCAATGACAGGAACCAGTACAAAGGACGTGCGTTTTTCATTCTGTCGGGCACGCTCTCCTCGCTTCTTTGCCTCATTGCGGGAGGCTGGTTCTGCATGCAGGGAACACTGACAATCGGAGGATTGGTTGCCTTCTTTTCGCTGCTTCCGAAAATGGTGGAAGTGATTAATGATATGGCAAACAGGGCATTTAACAGTAAGGTGGCGCTGGCGGCGGCGGAGCGGGTATTTGAAATATTGAATACGCCGGCCGAACCGACGGGAAACGTAAAGGCCGGTATGGAAGAGGCGCCGGCAATAGAATTTCAGGATGTTTTCTTTTCTTATGAAGAAGGCGCTCCTGTACTCAGAGGAACAAGTTTTCAGGTTCCCAGAGGAAAAACGGTGGCGGTGGTCGGTGCGAGCGGGGGCGGAAAAAGTACGCTGCTTCGCCTTTTATGCGGATTTTACCGGCCGCAGCGGGGAAAGATTCTGATCGACGGGGTGGCTTTGGAGGAATGGGATCTGGAGGCGCTGCGAGCGCATTTTGCCTATGTATCCCAGCATGCGTATCTGTTTCCGGTTACCCTGCGTGAAAATATTGCCATGGGAAAGGCCGGTGCGGGTATGAAAGAGATCCGTGCGGCGGCCGGTGCGGCAAATGCAGCCGGTTTTATAGAGGAATTCAGCGAAGGGTATGATACGCCGGCGGGCGAGCGTGGGTCCCGCCTGTCGGGAGGGCAGATACAGCGGATTTCGATTGCCCGCGCAATTTTAAAAGATGCGCCCGTACTGCTTCTGGATGAAGCGACATCGGCGCTTGACGTACAGGCGGAGACCGAGGTGCTGAAGGCGATCGACAGTCTGGCAAAGGGGCGCACAACGCTTGTAGTAGCGCACAGACTGTCAACCATTATCAATGCGGATTGTATCGTTGTGATGGAGCATGGAAGAGTGGTCGAGACCGGAACGCACGATGAGCTGATCAGGCGGGGCAGCGTTTATCCGAGAATCTATTCCATGTATGCCGATTGAGAAAGGAATCTGATGATTATGATGAAAAAAGATAAAATTACCATGGCGGGATTCAGAAAATATGTTTCACTCTTTGAAGGAGCCGGTATTTACTGGTTATGTCTGCTGATGATTCCGGTAACGGAGGTATTCGTAAATGCAATGAACGCATTGTTTTATCAGAAGATCATCAATGCGGTGACATCGTCCGATACGGAACTGTTTCAGAGGGCGCTTAGGATTGCGGCGGCGGTTCTTGTGGCAGCCATGGCGAGGTGCCTTTTAATTTATACATATATGTATCAGATTCGTCAGATTATGGCGAGACTCCGGCTGCGGGTAATGAATCATCTGTTCCGCCTTCCGATGTCTTATTTTGAAGGACATCACACGGCGGATTCCATACAAAAACTGTGTTTTAACGTGGAGGAAATTAAAAACTCCCTTGCGAACGGACACCAGCGGGTGATCAATCCGGTAATTATCGGAGGAGCCGCAATCGTGCTGATTTTGATGTTAGATCCAAGGATTGGCCTGATGGTGCTTGTTTTAAGTCTGATATCGGTGCGTATTAATATGTTTCTTTCGAAGCCGCTTCGCAGGATGGCGGTCGGGATACAGAGGCTTCTTGCCTCAGGAACGGAGAGCCTGACCGATATTCTGGCGGGAATCGATGTCCTTAAAATGTTTCCGGGAGCCGGAACGATGGTAAAAAGGGATTCCGACGTCAATGAAGAGACGGCGGCCAGCACCATGAAGCGGTTTCGCAGGATGTCCGATGTGCAGGCGGTAGAGTGGACGTTCGGATTTCTGTGCAGCATTGTGATCCTGATTATCGGTGTGTTTATGTCCTTCGCCGGATTGGTGGATTTCGGCACGGTGGTGGCGATTTTAAGCTTACAGGGCATGGTATCTTTTTTTCTGAGCAATATTGGAAGCGCATGGGGAAGCCTGATCGATGCTTTTGTTCTTGCGGACAGGGTATTTGAGATTCTGGATCAGCCGGTGCAGACGGACCATTTTCCGGCCGGTAAGGAAAATGAGGCGTTTATTTCCTCGATAGAAGACTGTGGCATTCTGATAAACGGGGTGGAATTTTCCTATGACGGTCTGGAAAAAGCGCTCCGCGGTGTGACAATTACGGCGAAAAGAGGGGAAACAGTCGCGCTTGTGGGGGGAAGCGGCAGCGGAAAAAGCACGGTGGTCAAACTTCTGCTCGGCTTTTATCAGCCGGATGGTGGAATGGTCGGAGCGCTTGGAAAACCATTGTCCTGCTATACGCCGGAAGAACTGCGCGGGAAAATTGCTTATGTGCCGCAGGATGCCAGATTATTCGCTGCGACGATAAAAGAAAATATACGATACGGAAGGCCGGAGGCGGATGACGGGGAAATTATTGAGGCTGCAAAACGTGCTTATGCACATGAATTTATTATGGACTTTCCGAACGGCTATGATACGATGGTCGGAGAGCGGGGAGAGAGCCTGTCGGGCGGACAGCGTCAGCGGATCGCAATAGCCCGTGCCTTTTTGCGGAATGCGCCGATTCTTCTTCTGGACGAAGCGACCTCCGCGCTGGATTCCGAAAGCGAACAGCTTGTACAGAAAGGAATCGAGGCGCTCATGGGAGGGCGTACGACACTTGTCGTTGCTCATCGGCTTTCGACGATCGAAAAAGCAGACAGGATATATGTGATGGAAGGCGGAAAGGTGTGCGAACAGGGCGGACACCATGAGTTGATGGAACAAAACGGGATGTACAGGAGAATGGTAGAGCTGTCGCATCTGCGTGTTCTCTCACAATGATGCGGCAGCCCTGATATGTGCTGTAAATGATATTAACTGGATGCGAGTGTAAACTCGTTTACCAGCTGTTTTAAGCCGGCCGCTTCCGCGGAAAGCTGTTCGCTCGCGGAGGCGCCTTCCTCTGCAGTAGCGCTGTTGCTCTGTACCACGATCGAGATCTGGTTGATTCCCTCGGATACCTGCCATACGGCATCCGACTGTTCATTGGACACGGTGGCGATATTGTCGATGGAATCGACGACGGACTGTATGCTGTTTACGACACCCGACAGGATATCTGCCGTACTGCTTGCAATTTCCGTTCCGATATGTACCGCATCCGTAGAATGCTCGATGAGGGATGAAGTATTCTGTGCCGCCTCTGCGGACTTGCTTGCGAGGTTCCGGACTTCTTCCGCGACAACGGCAAAACCTTTGCCCGCGCTGCCCGCTCTTGCGGCTTCCACAGCCGCGTTCAGGGCCAGTATATTGGTCTGGAATGCGATATCATCGATTGTTTTTAAAATCTTTTCAATTTCGTTGGAGCTGGTCTGAATCTTATCCATAGCTTCTACCAGACTCTGCATTTTCTGATTACATAAGGAAACTTCCTCACCGGTCCGATGGGTCTGGTCGCGGGCCTCCAGGGCACCGCCTGCGGTGCTTTTTGCCTGTTCGGAGATCTCATTGATTCTTGCCGCAAGTTCCTGTACGGAGCTTGCCTGTTCCGCAGTTCCCTGACTGAGCGTCTGAGCGCTTGCCGATAACTGATTGCTGGCTGCGGATACCTGTTCCGCGGAATGGTTGACCTGGCACATGGCGGTGCTTAACTCCATTTTCATATGACGCATGGAAAGCAGAATATTTCGAAAGCTTCCGACATAGACATCTTCATGCTGGGTATGGACATCCAGATTCTGGTTAGCCATTTCAGTGAGCAGATAACCGATATCGTTGATGACGGTACTCAACCCTTCGACCAGAGAAGTGGTGGATCTCGCAAGCATACCGGTTTCGTCTTTGCTGGTGATTTTGGGCATCGGGGTGTCCAGATCGCCTTTTACAAGGAGTTCCATCCGTTTGGCGCAGGCTTTCATCGGTTTGCCGATGTTGATGGACAGAGCCAGTGCAGCTACGGCGGAAAGCAGGATAGAAATGACGATGGTTACAATACTGATGACCATGGCATCGCGGGTGGAAGCCAGATAATTCAGCTGCGGTGCGGTAACGGCTATGCTCCAGTCGTCCGTATCTTTTACGGGTGCATAGGCGGCGAACATTTTGTGCTCTCCGCTCGTATATTCTCCGAAACCGTTTTCGCCCTGACGCATGGACGCATGGATCTTGGCCAGTTCTGCCAGTGACGGATCGTTCCCGGCCTCAGCTTCGATATTCTGGACCGTAATCGTATCAAGCGTAACATCGGCGATCGTATCGCCGGATTTATTAATCATATAGGCTCTGCTATTTTCACCAATCTGAATGGCTGATACAATGTCATTCAAAAAAGTTTCATGTGGAACAAAATATACGACGCCTACAATGGATTTCCCATGGATTCCTTTAGAATATAGAGGCGCTGCTACCATAATAGATAGTTCCCCTGTTATTTTGCTGATTAATGGTTCTGATACGAAAACATTTCCTTGCATGGCTTGTTGTACATATTCACGATCCGAATAATCATTGCCGTCAAAAATACTGATTCCATCTGCGCCAACAATATTTCCCCTTTGAAAATCATGCATAGAAACGCGTTCATCAATGATAGCCTGCTTTTTTTCTACTGACACTTTAGGATTAGACAATTGTGGAATACACCCTACTTCCATGACAACATTTTTATATGCCTCCAGTTCTTGCTGTGCCTGCCCTGCTGCCAGGACTGCCGTTTGGCTCATCATTTGTTCTACAGTGGACATCGTGTTGTTGTAGTTTAGCATGATGCTTGAAGCTCCAGATGCGGCCAGTCCGATTAGAACAGTCAAAATAAGACATAAGGTGATTTTGGTTCGAATGCTTTTCATTTCAACGTTACCCCCTGCTTACATGTTTGAAATATAAGATATTTAGATTAACAGATTCAACTGTTTTTGTATTGTAAGTTGCTATTCCTGCTTGTCAACTACTATCTGCGTTTAACGCGGGACAACATCATTTTATGACTAAAACCTAGAGCGTTTTTTCTAAGTGAATGTTTTGGCAGAGTTATTAATCTACACTAAAAGAGGGAACTGTCTTACCTGAGGAAGGTGTTGCAGAATTATTAAAGAGACTGCATTAGGAAATTATACCGTAATGTAGTAGTTCAAAGGGGAATGCGTTTGCATTCCCCTTTTTAAGAAACATAATAGA
>CALDLG010000107.1 GCA_937910785.1 uncultured Lachnospiraceae bacterium
GCTGGATTTCCGCCGTGCAGGGCTAACGCATCTGACAGCGGTATCGTCATCTACTCGACCGACGGGTATGAAAATCTGACCCTGCAGGATATTAATATGGATTATTTCGATCAGAAGAATTATGAAAAGACCTATCTGCTCAATAACGAGCTTGTTGCCGCGGGAGATCCTGTTTATAAGCTGTCCACCAACGAAGACTGGTCGATTGTCATTCCGGTAGAAGCGGAGCTTGCGCAGGATCTCGTAAAAGAAGAATATGTGAAAGTCAGATTTCTGAAAAACCAGAATGAGTCCTGGGGAAAGGTGGATTCCTATACCAATGAAGCGGGAGATACTTTTGTATCGCTCACCTTTACCAATTCCATGATCAGCTTCTGTACGGAGCGCTTTATCGATATTGAATTATTGCTGGAAGACGAAACCGGACTCAAAATCCCCAATTCCGCCATCGTAGAAAAGGAATTCTTTATCGTACCGAAGGAATATGTTACGCAGGGCGATAATGGCGGTAATCCCGGTGTTTTACTGGAAACCTATAATGAGGACGGTAATGCGGTAACGGAATTTGTAGAAACGACGATCTACGAAGAGACCGATACGGAATATTATCTGGATGATACGGTGCTTCGAAGCGGCAGCTATCTTGTCAAACCAAACTCTATGGAAAAATATGCGGTGAGCCGGATCGGCTCGCTGACCGGTGTTTATAATATCAACAAGGGCTATGCCGATTTTAAACAGATCATCGTCCTGTACGATAACGACGAATATTCCATCGTAAAATCCAATACAACTTACGGATTGAGCGTCTATGATTTCATTGTTCTGGACGCGTCTACGGTGGAGGATAATGATTTCGTTTACGAATAAAGAGTGAGAAAGAGGTGTTTAAGATGATTCGGGAGAATCTGAAAACGGTCAGGGAGAAAATCAAAGATGCCTGTAAGGAGAGCGGACGAAAAGAAGACGAGGTTACTCTGATCGCTGTCAGCAAGACGAAGCCTGTTCCGATGCTGATGGAAGCCTATGAGTGCGGCTGCCGGGATTTTGGGGAAAACAAAGTGCAGGAGCTTGTGGACAAGTGGGAACAGATGCCGAAAGACATCCGCTGGCATATGATCGGACATTTACAACGAAATAAGGTAAAGTATATTGTGGATAAAGTGTATATGATTCACAGCGTTGATTCTTTTCGACTTGCGGAAGAGATCAGCAGGGAAGCCGGTAAAAAAGGCGTCACAGTATCCATTTTGATTGAAGTCAATGTCGCCGGCGAGGAGTCAAAGTACGGGATTTCCTGTGAAGAAGCTGCCGGACTGGTGGAAGAAATTGCCGCGCTGCCCAACCTTGTCATAAAAGGACTTATGACCATAGCACCATATGTAGAAAATGCGGAAGAAAATAGACAATATTTTGAAAAATTGCGTCAAATATATGTTGACATAAATCGTAAAAACATCGATAATGTTTATATGGCAGAACTTTCTATGGGAATGACAGGCGACTATGAAGCGGCTGTTACGGAAGGGGCTACTTATGTTAGAGTAGGCACCGGAATATTTGGAGAACGCTTTTATGCCGTCTAGAATGGAGGATTTATCATGGGAGTTATGGATAAATTTATCAATGCGATGAAATTGAATGATGAAGAAGACGATTACTATGATGACGATTACTATGATGAGCCGGAACCGGCCAGAAAATCATCACCTGTAAAAGAAGATACCATGCTGGATGAGGAGAAAACCGTTAAGAAAAGCGTTCCGAAAGTTACACCCATGCGGCAGATGAAGAAAATGTCCGATGCCGGTATGGAGGTATGTGTGATTCGGCCAACGACGGTGGAAGATGCAAGAGAAATTACGGAAACGCTTCTGGCGAATCGTACCGTTGTGCTGAATCTGGAAGGTCTTGATGTGGAGATTGCGCAGAGGATCATCGATTTTACTTCCGGTTCCTGTTTTGCAATGAGCGGCAACCTGCAGAAGATATCTCATTACATATTTATCATTACGCCTGCAAGTGTGGATATTTCCGGTGATTTTCAGGAAATTTTATCCGGCTCATTTGATGTCCCGATCAACAAGGGGATTTAAAACGGAGAAATTGAACGGTCAGACAAAACTTCCTGTCAGTGATGCCGGGAAGTTTCTTTATGCAAAGGACAGGGTGAATTATGGCAAACAGACTTTCGATCAATTATGAAAAGAAACCATGCTACGATATCGTTTTTGCTTCCGATTTCGGCGGGCTGTTGGAAGAGTTACAGGATCTGGGCGTGAAAGAACGAAGAGCTGCAATCATTGCGGATGACAACACGGCCGCACTCTTTGGAGAAGAAGTCCGGAAAATTCTCAATGATAACTGCAAGAAGGTTATTCTTTACAGCTTTCCGGCCGGGGAAGAGCATAAAACGCTGGATACGGTCAAAGCTATTTATAAGACGCTGATCGAAGAAAAATTTGATAGAAAAGATCTGTTGATCGCATTGGGCGGCGGCGTGGTCGGGGATATTACCGGATATGCGGCGGCAACTTATCTGCGGGGCATCGATTTTATTCAGATTCCGACAACGCTGCTTTCTCAGTCGGACAGCAGCATCGGAGGAAAGACGGGCGTTGATTTCGACGGCTATAAAAATATGGTCGGCGCCTTTTATATGCCCAAACTCGTATATATGAACATCGGGACGTTGAAGACACTCGATGAAAGACAGTTTTATTCCGGATTTGCGGAGGTTATGAAGCATGGCCTGATCAAAGACGCCATGTTCTATGAGTGGCTGTTGGATCATATGTATGAAATTCAGGACAAAGATCCACTCGTTCTGGAAGAAATGGTTATGAGAAGCTGCACGATCAAAAAGCTCGTCGTCGAGAAAGATCCGAAAGAGCAGGGAGACCGGGCTCTGTTGAATTTCGGACATACGATCGGCCATGCCATAGAAAAATATAAAAATTTTGAAATGCTTCATGGCGAATGCGTTGCGCTCGGCGCGGTAGCGGCGGCCTTCATTTCCTGGAAACATAACTGGCTTTCCATGGAAGAGTATTATGAGATCCGTGATATGTTTGTGCCCTTTCATCTGCCCATCAGTATCGATCAGATTGATCCGGAAGAAATACTTGCGTTAACGAAATCCGACAAGAAAATGGCGGCCGGCCGGATTCGCTTCGTTTTATTGAAAAAGGTGGGAAAAGCAGTGATTGATTCGACCGTTACCGATGAAGATATTTTGAATGCGCTGCGGGAAATTCATTTTGACGAAGAGGATGCTAAGGCATAATACACCATAATAATAAAAAGGAAACGGGGACTACCATGAGAGTAATCAGCCAGTCGGCAAAACGAAAAAGAAAAAGATTAATTATGGATCTGATATTTATCGTCGTTTTGATTGCTATCGATCAGCTTACCAAATATCTTGCGGTATGGAAGCTGAAGGATAAGCCCGCCTTCAAGATCATTGACGGTGTTCTGGAGCTTAATTATCTTGAAAATCAGGGCGCGGCTTTTGGAATGCTGCAAAATCAGGGCGGCTTTTTCATTTTTGTCGCAATTATTGTTCTGGGCGTTATCGGATATATTCTCGATAAAACGCCGAATGCGGGAAAATATACCCTGCTGCATGTACTGTTGTCTCTGATCGCGGCAGGCGCTGTCGGCAATATGATCGACCGTATCCGGCTGAATTATGTCGTAGACTTTATTTATATCATTCTGATTAATTTTCCGATTTTCAATGTGGCCGATATGTATGTCTCGTTTTCCACGGTCATATTGGTCTTTGCGCTTTTGTTTTATTATAAGGAAAGTGATTTGAGCTTTATCAGCTTTAATCAGAAAAAGTATCGTGAGCTGAACTGAAATGAAAGAGTTTATCTATAAAATCGAACCCGAAGAAGAGGAAGAACGAATCGACAAATGGATCAGCAATGCGTTTCATTCTCTGTCACGTTCCTGTATTCAGAAACTGATCAAAGAGGATAACGTTTTTGTCAATGGCAGGCCCCGGAAGGCGAGCTATCGGATCAGACCGGATGATGAAATCCGTTTACTGATTCCCGATGCGGCAGAGCCCTCCATTCCCGCCGAAGAGATCCCTTTGTCGATTCTTTATGAGGATAATGATCTTCTGATCGTCGATAAGCCCAAAGGGATGGTCGTGCATCCCGCGCCCGGTCATTACAGCGGGACGCTTGTCAATGCGGTCATGTTTCACTGCAAAGACGATCTTTCCGGCATCAACGGCGTTCTGCGTCCTGGTATCGTGCACCGAATCGATAAGGATACGACGGGTTCTCTGGTTATCTGCAAAAATGATAAGGCCCATCAGCATGTCGCGGCCCAGCTGAAGGAACACTCCGTGACCCGGAAATACCATGCAATCGTGCATGGCAGGATGACGGAAGAGGAGGGTTGTATCAACGCACCGATTGGCAGGGATGAAAAGAACCGTAAAAGGATGGCGGTCAATGAGAAAAATGGAAAACCGGCCATTACGCATTATAAGGTTTTGCAGGTCTTTCAGGATTATACTTATATCGAATGCCGGCTGGAAACAGGGCGTACGCATCAGATTCGCGTACATATGGATTCGATCGGGCATCCGCTTCTTGGCGATACGGTTTACGGGAACCGGAAAACGAAATTTGCGCTGGAAGGGCAGACGCTGCATGCGATGACGATCGGCCTGAGACATCCTTCCACGGGGGAATATCTGGAGGTGTCGGCGCCCCTTCCGGATTATTTTCAACATCTTTTAAACATTCTGTAATCCGGACTTTCTACCTGAAATCTAAAGTTTTAATTAAATTTCTATAAATTTTAGATTGTATTTTCTCTGTAAATGTGATAGAATTTATATCAGTTTTATATAAAAATATATCTGCTGAATGAATATATATTCAGAAGCTTGTCTGAAAAACCATAATGCAGGCAAAAAATAAAGCATAAATATACAAAGGGGTATTGCATGAATACGGCTGAATATCTGAATAGGTTGTTAGCAAAATACTCAAGTGCGTTCGATATTTATCAGCCATATGTCATCCATGGAAAAGAGTATCCTGCGTATGGATACTTTTTTTCTCATACGGAAAAGTATGTACTCGTCCGGGAAGCGAATATGTGGTCCTCCGACAGCTATGAGCATATTCTTTTTATAGAAACGAAAGAGGTTACGGAAGCGCTTCTGGAAGAGGCTTATGAGATTGTCAGAGACTATATGGAACCCGTGCTCGTCAGAAAAGGCGAAAAGGTCCCTCCACCTAACCATATGTACAGTTATCTGACCATTGCGGTTCTGGCGGAAAAGACGGTTTCCGGGCCGATGCGCAGGGCCATCCGGAAGTTTCGGTTTGAAAAAGGCTATCAGTTCAATATGCGCGGTTTTTCACAGGCACATATTGTCTGTGCATCGATGGAAGATGAGACGGTCCATACCAATTTTGTCGGCCGCGGCTCCAGAAAAGTATTTCAGAGCATCTTTAAACAAAAGCTTATATGATAGAGCAATCTATTTTATATAAGGGATTTTTCAATCCAAATCAAATTTTTAGGAGGGAATTATTGTGAACTCAGTAGTATTAATTTTACTGGCTATCGTTATCTTCGTAGTAGCTTATCTTACATACGGCAGATATCTGGCTAAAACCTGGGGCATCGATCCCAGTCGTAAGACTCCTGCACACGAACTGGAAGACGGTGTTGACTATTGTCCTGCCAAGACGCCGGTTCTGATGGGACATCATTTTTCATCCATTGCAGGCGCCGGCCCGATCAATGGACCGATTCAGGCGGCATTTTTCGGATGGCTGCCCTGTTTTTTATGGATTGTGATCGGTGGTATCTTCTTCGGTGCCGTTCAGGATTTCGGTTCCATCTTCGTATCTATTCGTCATGAGGGAAAATCTCTCGGTGAAGTGATTGAAGAAAACATCGGACATAAGAGCAGAGTGCTCTTTACCGTATTTGCATGGCTCGTATTACTGCTTGTTATCGCGGCTTTTGCGGATATCGTAGCGAACTCCTTTACGGGAAGCGCGGCAAACGGTTCCGTTGCTACGGCCTCTATGCTGTTTATCGTGCTTGCGATCGGTTTCGGCTTCGCGGTATACAGAAAAAATGCGCCGATGGTTGTTGCATCTATTGTCGGTGTCATTCTTCTTGCGGTTTGTGTGGCAATCGGTCTTGCGTTCCCGATTGAACTTCCCAAGACATTCTGGATCATTTTCGTATTCGTTTATATTATGATCGCATCCGTGACGCCGGTATGGATCTTATTGCAGCCGAGAGATTATTTGAGCTCTTTCCTGCTTTATTTCATGATGATCGCGGCGGTTATCGGTATTTTCGGAGCGCATCCGGCGATTCAGATTCCGGCTTATATCGGATTCCATGTTGGAAACAATTATCTGTTCCCGACACTGTTCATCACAATTGCCTGCGGAGCGATCTCCGGTTTCCATTCCCTGATCGGTTCCGGTACCACATCCAAACAGCTCGATAATGAAAAAGATGCGCTGTTAGTAGGTTATGGTTCCATGCTGATCGAATGTGTGCTTGGCGTGATTTCCTTAATCGCAGTCGCTACGCTTACAACCGACGGACAGTTCGCTGCGGCGGGCTTTGGTTCTCCGACCGTTGTATTTGCAACGGCAATTTCCGGTTTCTTTGCAACGCTCGGCTTTTCTCAGGGCGCTGTTTCAGCAACCTATACGATTATCGCACTTGCAGTATCCTGTTTCTGTCTGACCTCTCTGGATACCGCGACAAGACTTGGACGTTTCATGTTCCAGGAGCTGTTTGCGGGAACCGAAGCGGGCAAGAAGATGAAACTTGAAAATATGTATGTTGCAACGGTTATCACGGCATTATGCGGTTTTGCACTCTGTCTGGCAGGGTATGCGAAGGTATGGCCTCTGTTCGGCGCATGTAACCAGCTCGTTGCCGTACCGGCCTTCCTGGCAATCGGAACTTATTTGAAGAGACAGGGCAAAAACAATAAGATGCTGCACATTCCGATTATCTTCATGTCATGTGCAACCATCGTATCCCTGATTTTCTCCTTTAAGAACAATATGATGGCTCTGATTGGCGGCGGCCTTGACGGCGCGGCAACCTTTACGAATATCTTACAGGATGTCATCATCGTTCCGATCGTTATTCTTGCGGTAATTCTGCTGATCGACGGCGGTAAGGTGCTGTGGGGAAAAGAGAAATAAAGAAGTAAAATAAAAGAAGTTGAATGTCCATCCGGCATTGAAGGCAGGCGTGAATGCGCCTGCCTTTTTTGTCGAAAACAGCATTTATTGCATTGTGCATAACAATTGATAAAATTAATTGCTTTTTCTGTCAAAAATGTATATAATAGAATAGACATGACAGAACAGGAGGTGCTGCGTATGAATACAATTATAACTATTGGCAGACAATTTGGTTCCGGCGGGCGGGAGATCGGTGAGAAACTGGCCAAACACTACGGTATCAAATATTATGATAAGGAACTTCTGACAAGGACTGCGAAGGAAAGTGGTTTTTGTGAAGAAATGATGCACAACCATGACGAACGGCCGACCAATTCTTTTCTCTATAATCTGGTAATGGATACTTATTCCTTCGGCTATAATTCCTCTGCATTTGTGGATATGCCGATCAGCCATAAAGTGTTTCTGGCGCAATTCGATACGATTAAAAAAATAGCAAGTGAAGGCCCCTGCGTTATCGTTGGAAGATGCGCCGATTATGCTCTGAGCGAATATCAGAACTGCCTGCATGTTTTTATTCATGCCGATGAAAAGAGTAAAATAAGGCATATTATGGAAAAACATGGAGATGTTACGACGGAACAGAAGGCAAGAGATATGATGATTAAGAAGGATAAACAGCGGCAGAGTTATTATAACTATTATTCTTCCAAGAAATGGGGGCGTGCAGACAGCTATGACCTGACAATCAACAGCGGTATTCTTGGTGAGGATGGCACAGTGAAGCTTCTGATTCAGTATATTGAAGATTTTGAGGCACGGGGACAGAAGTAGAAAAAACGAAAGGTCTGAAAGCATCGTACGGTGGATTTCTGATGCCGAAGGAAATGTAAAATCCGAAAAACGCGCAAAATACGAAACATATGAAACGCGGGAAAGATTTAAGTGTCTTTCCCGCGCTTTGTATTTTCCCTGAGCCTGACCTTATTGGCTGCAGATCTTCTTCGTTCGTCTTCCAGGGCCGCATAATGCTTTTTCGTCGTATTGACATCCTTATGGCCAAGGACATCCGCTACAAGGTAAATATCGCCGGTCTCCCGGTAAAGAGATGTACCATATGTGCTGCGCAGCTTGTGCGGTGTAATCTTTTTTAAGCCTGTTACGGCGGACGTATATTTTTTTACCATGTTTTCGACTGCCCGGACGGACATCCGGCGCTGCTGCATGGAAAGAAACAAGGCATGTTCATGACCTGTCTGGGGGATGATATGATGTCTTTCTTCCAGATAGTCGGACAGCGCTTCTTCGACCTCTTCTCCGAAATAAATAACCGCCTCATAGCCCCCCTTGCGCCGTATTTTAATGCCGTTATTTTTAAAATCGACATCTTCCAGATCAAGACCGACACATTCCGATACACGAATGCCTGTGCCAAGCAGAAGCGTCAGAAGGGCAATGTCTCTTGTTTTGGTTACCTGATGGAAACGCTGCTGAGCCTTTGTCAGATTCGTACCGTCTTCGACCTGATCCAACAAAATGGCCACCTCATCGGCATCCAGACGCACGATTTCCTTCTCATGGAGTTTGGGCAGCGGAACGAGGACCGCCGGATTCTTCTGAATCAGCTCGGCCTCAAAGAAATAAGCATAAAAGCTCCGCAGAGCAGCCAGTTTCCGTTTTTTGCCCCGTTCATCATTGGTATAGATTTTATCGTCCTTTTCATAATAAGATAAATATTCCAGATATTCTTCAATATCCTCCCTTGTGATCTGCTCCAGAATGGAGAGTGGAAACGCCGTAATCTCCAGTTTGGCGCAGTATGGATTTTTATCATGCAGGTATTCGAAAAAAGTCCGGATATCATAGGCATAGGCAAGTCTTGTCCTGGCGGATGTGTATTCCGTAATGCCGCGGAAAAACTGCTTACAGAAGGGCGGAAGCGTCTCAAGAACCGCCCGCATTTTCTGGATATTGTTGATATTCTGCTGATCGTGGTAATTCGGATTGCTCTTACTGTCCATGTAGATGCATTTCCCCTTTCCTCTTAAAACATTTTCGACAGAGAATGTTCTCTTCACATTTTCCATTCCGGAAGTCCGCTCTGAATCGCCGTAAACATCCGTTCCTTAACGCCGGGAGTCTCCAGATTGATTTCCCGCAGAAGATTTTTCACATATTCCCGCTTCGTATGTCCGTCCGCAGGACAGGGGCTTTTGACCACGGGAAGCGCCTGCTTATTTACGAAGCCGATCACGTCCGCTTCCCGCATATAGATGAGCGGCCGGATCACGGTCAGATCCATGCGGTCCAGATAAGTTACGGGACGGAATGTATGAAAGCGGCCTTCATAGATCAGAGACATTAACATTGTTTCCACGACATCGTCCTTGTGATGGGCGTAGGCTACCTTATTGCAGCCGGTTTTTTTGATCGCATCGTTCAGTGCGCCTTTTCGCATTTTGGCGCAGAGAGAGCAGGGATTGCTTTCTTTCCTGTCTTCAAAAATAATCCTGCCGATGTCGGTCTTTACGATATGATAGGGTATTTCCATGTTATCGCACAGCTTTGCAACCGCTTCCAGATTCAGATTCCGAAATCCCAGATCGACAGTAATTGCCTGTAATGAAAATGGTTTCGGATAGAAGCGCATAAGCCCATGCAGGGCATACAGCAGCGTCAGACTGTCTTTTCCGCCGGAAATGCCCACCGCAATATGATCTCCCTCTTCAATCATATGATAGTCGTCAACCGCTTTTCTTGTAACGCTGAGAACCTGTTGTAATTTCATGGCAAAATCCTTTCCGGAGGTAGTAGTATACCTGTCTATTATACATAGAATCGAGCTTTTTTGATATGGCATTTTAGAAAAATTTTTGGGAAAAATCAGAGAAAAATAATACAAATTCTGAAAAAAATGGTATACTGAATATAATACAGGAAAGCGCAGTCTTTTCGGTCGCTGAAAGTAAGAATGGATAACAGGACGGGGTTAGTGTCATGAAATTTCAATTTAATAAAAAATATTTATACTGGGGACTTACCGGTGCTTTTTCCATTATCGCCGGAATTCTTTTTTATTACATTCTTTTTCACAGTGAGAGCCTGTCCAACGCGATCGGTTCCTTTATCAAAATTTCCATGCCGATCATCGATGGACTGATTCTGGCCTATCTGATCACACCGGTCATGAATATGATCGAACGAAAGCTCGTGCGGCCACTTTATGAAAAAAGCAAAGTACCGGTTACCAAAAAAAGCAATAAAAGAATACGCGTATTCTCTATTCTGATTACGATTGTTGTTATTTTTGTCGTTGCATACGAATTTTTCTCACTGATTATTCCGGAGCTGATCCGAAGCATTCAAAGCATTATTTTCCAGTTCCCTATGTATGTCAGCAATCTGACCGCCTGGGCAACGGGACTTCTGGAAAACAATCCGGAGCTTGAAGGCATTGTCAATGATCTGTTTAACAAGTCCTCCACAATGCTGACGGATTTCCTGAATACGACGGTGCTTCCGAAAGTTAACGCATTATTGATTTCCTTATCCACCGGTGTAATCGGTTTTTTTAAGGCAATGTGGAATTTCATCATCGGCTTCATCATTTCCATCTATATTCTTGGCAGTAAGGAAATTTTCGCAGGGCAGGCCAAGAAGATTGTCTATGCTTTTTTTGATGCGCCATCGGCGAACCAGATCATTTCGAATGTTCGTTTTATCCATTCGACCTTCGGGGGATTCATCAGCGGTAAAATCGTCGATTCGATCATTATCGGCATCATCTGCTTTGCCTGCACGAGTATTATCGGTACGCCCTATGCGATTTTGGTCAGCGTGATTATCGGTGTGACCAATATCATTCCCTTTTTCGGGCCATGGCTGGGCGCCATTCCGAGCGCATTGTTAATTCTAATGGTCAATCCGCTGCAATGTCTGTATTTTGTGATTCTGATTCTGATCATTCAGCAGTTCGACGGAAATATATTGGGTCCGAAAATACTGGGCGATTCCACAGGGCTTTCCGGTTTCTGGGTTATCTTCTCCATTACGATCTTCGGCGGATTATTCGGTGTTCTCGGTATGGTCGTGGGCGTTCCGATTTTTGCGGTACTGTATGCCGGTTTTAAAGCGCTTGTCAACAGACAGCTCGCCAAAAAGGAGCTTCCGACAGAAACACAGCCATATCTGATGGTAGGTTCCATTACAGAGGAAAATTCTTTCGTAGAATATGTTCCGGTCAAAAAGAAAAAGAAGATATCGAATGAACAAACAAAAAATCTGCAGGAAAACATAAAAGAGAAGATTTCGAAAAAGAAGAATTAAGACGGATGAAAGGCGATATTATATCATGAAATTTCTGATACAGAGAACTGCACAGGCCAGCGTGGAGGTAAATTCGGAAATGATCGGACAGATTCAAAACGGATTTCTCGTTTTCATTGGAATCAGCCAGAATGACACTGAGGAAACTGCCGATAAAATGATCCATAAGCTGTTAAATCTTCGTATTTTTGAAGATGAAGCGGGTAAGACGAATTTAAATCTGGCGGCCGTAAACGGCAGTCTGCTTTTGATATCGCAGTTTACGCTCTATGCGGACTGCAGACATGGCAATCGGCCTTCGTTTACCGGCGCCGGTAAGCCGGATATGGCCAATGCTTTATACGAATATATCATTGCAAAATGTAAAGAAACCGTTCCGGATGTACAGCAGGGGGTATTTGGCGCCGAAATGAAGGTTTCCTTAATGAATGACGGTCCTTTTACCATTATGCTCGATTCGGAGGAACTATGACTCATCCGGCGAAACGTGTGTTCTGATTTTGGCCGGCGACAGTGTATCGATCCGGAAATGACTGAAAACAGGCAGAAAGAAAGGCGGATTATCCGATGTTAAAAGTTTTTGTATTGCTTTTATTATTTGTTGTGATCGTATATGTTTATAGTTTTACAAAACTGAAAAAAAACAGAGAAAAAACTAAAAGTATCGATTCCGTTCAGGAATTTCATGAATCCTATAAGCATCTGGTCGACAGACAGCGGACTGCAAACAAAACCGCAGAACAGAACAATCGCTCGAATTATTATAAAAAATACGTCACAAAATATAACAGCACCGAGGATTACCGTGAAAAATAAAGAGCTTATCTATATGGATAATCAAAGAATAGAGATTATTGGAGGAGGTATGCAAGAAATCATACGGAATTTTGCAGAAGAAAATCATATAGATATTATAAAAGTTGTTGATATTACCGCATTATCTGTAGAGGAAAATAGAGGATTTTCTTATGCGATTCTATTAGTTAAAGTTTTGCCTAAAGAGTATATTGATAAATTGAATCATGAAAAAGAGACAGATCATACTTTTTTTCTGAGTTATGAAATATTCAATAAAACGGATGAATTGGCTGATGAACTTGCTACAATTATTCAAGAAAAGGGGTATAAGGCAATTTCGCAATCTGAAAATGCTATAGATTTGAGAGGGGAATACGATGAGAAAACTAAAAGTTCTATATTGCCACATAAAAAAATAGCTACAATGTCGGGACTAGGGTGGATTGGAAAAAATAACCTGTTGGTCACAGAAAAATATGGAGCAGCAATTTCTATGTGTTCTGTGCTTACAGATATGCCTTTGAATGCTGTGAAATCTGAAATAGTTTCTAGTAGATGCGGCGAATGCAATTTATGTGTTAAAGTTTGTCCAGTGCAAGCAATACATGGGAAAAAGTGGGAAGCAGGTATAAGTCGTGATGATATTGTAGATGTCTATAAATGTATTACTTGTCTTAAATGTTTAGCTGGATGTCGTTATTCAATTAGTTATTCAAGGAATTGATTGGATTTGAGATCTAACTATTCGTTAAACTTGTGTTTTGCGCATAGTTCCAAATCGTATTCAATACCACCATGCCAATGCTCACACACAATAATCGAATAATGACATCCAGCTAAATTATGCTCAGACCGCGCCGCAGATAATTTTATTCTGCAATTATCTATTCATTCAATTATTTAATTTATTCGATGTATTCCTCCATATAATAAGGTACAATCAGATGTCCGCCATATGTGATGATATCATTTGCCAGATGATTGATCTGACGGACTTCTTCAATATAATCGTTTAATGAGTCATAATGATCCTCATCCATGTATTCTCCGGCAATGGACCAAAGGGTGTCTTCCCTGCCAACGGTAATGCTCGTATAATATTTATAGGAAATCTTACTGTGCTTATCCTTTGCATTGGACATAAAGCCATTGACACCGATTGAGGATGTAATGACAAGGCATACGGTCATAACAAACATCAGGAATTTTCGTTGCAGGTCCCTTTTCCTTCTGATTCTGTTGTTCCGAATTCTTTTCTCACTTCTGTAATTGGTAATTTCACACTGAGTATACATAAATAAGCTCTTCCTTTCAATCAGTTTTTCAATCTGTTCATTAAATAACCAAACAATCAGTCCGGTTATTTTGTTCATTATTTCTTATTTTCTCAGTTATTTCATATCATGCATCCGAACAAATGTTGCGAACATATTTTCCGAACATTAGTTCTTATGATATTATATCGAACATATTTTCTGATGTCAATCGTTTTCAAAAAAATCGAACAAATATTCTGAATATATGTTTGCTTTTTATGTTCTTCTATGTTAAAATGAATTTGGAATATTGTATGCATAAAGGAGGTCTGTATGGGTCACGGTAAGATTACAAAGAAACAACAGGAAATTCTTGATTATATTAAAGAAGAAATTTTAAAAAAGGGATATCCGCCGGCCGTTCGGGAAATCTGTGAGGCTGTCGCGCTGAAATCCACCTCTTCTGTTCACTCGCATCTTGAAACGTTGGAGAAGAATGGATATATCAGGCGCGATCCGACCAAACCAAGGGCTATTGAGATCTGTGACGACAATTTTCAGATGGTTCGTACGGAAATGGTTTCGCTTCCTGTTATCGGACAGGTTGCGGCCGGTGTGCCGATTCTTGCGGAAGAGAATATCGAAAACTACTTTCCTGTTCCCGCAGATATGGTTCCGGGCGGCGAATCTTTTGTGTTAAAAGTAAAAGGTGATTCCATGATCAATGCCGGAATTTACAGCGGTGACCAGATTTTTGTAAATGTCTGCAATACTGCTCAGAACGGAGACACGGTCGTCGCGTTAATCGACGATTCCGCTACGGTCAAAACTTTTTATAAGGAAAACGGTCATATCCGTCTTCAGCCCGAAAATGATCAGATGGAACCCATTATCGTGGATGACTGCCGGATTCTTGGTAAGGTATTTGGCGTTTTTCGTTTGTATCATTGAAGTTTGTCGTAAATTCGCATTCAACGCAGCAGATGGCAATATAGGCTGTTCAGTCAGTCAAATTACGAACGTGTCAGCACAGTAGTATCTTAATCATACTTTATTTATGATTATCCTGTTTCTGCCGTTAAAATATTTCCAGTATACATACCTTTTTGTAAGGAATAATAATAGATGAATGAGGCTGATTTTACAGAATTTGCAGGATTGGTTTCTTTCGATTCTTTATGGAAAGGGGAATGAATATGAATAATAAAGGATTGGATTATCTCGCTTTGACAGTTGCCATTATTGGCGCGATTAACTGGGGATTGATCGGTTTCTTCAGTTTTGATCTGGTGGCCTTTATTTTTGGTAATATGTCATGGCTTTCCAGAATTATCTATGCAGTAGTCGGCATTGCCGGTTTGTATATTATCACATTCTATATGTATGCAGGCGGTGCGGCCAGAGAATCATCTCAATAGACAACTGCGCTGAACTGATAATGGACCCCGGCCATATCCGCCGGAGTCCATTATTTTTATGGTATAAGAAATTCCGCCACAGAGTGGAATAATGCCGAAGGCATTTTGTTCTAATAGAAAAATGCAACAGAAGTTACAGACTTTCTCTGTCGATCAGGATACCGTCCCTCCAGATGCGTTCCAGATCATAAAAAAGAAGATTTTCCTTATCGAAAATATGCACGATAATATCCTGAAAGTCCATCAGAATCCAGTTTGCATTCTGATAGCCCTCGATATGCTTTTCAGGATGCCCGGCTTTGCCGAGTCTTTCGGCCACATGATCGGTCATTGACTGTATCTGACTTTTATTCGTACCGCTTGCGATGATAAAATAATCTGCGATTGTGGAAATATGGCTGATATCGATGATTCTGATATCTTCCGCTTTTTTATCCTCCAGCGCTTCCACCGCAAGTTTTGTCATTTCTTTTGCATCCATATCCTTTATCCTTTCCTGAGACTTGTTTTATAATATTCATAGGTCTTCTGCGTCATTGGGTCAAGAGGACCGTTCTTCTGCGCCGCATCCGTCAGATGACTGCTTACCGAGTGCAGATAAGACAGGGTGTCCTCCAGTATTTTAAGGAGCGTCTCATCCAGATCCCGATAGGCCATCCGGCGTATCAGGCCAAGATTGGAGGCATGCTTTCTGCCAGGCTCGATATAATCAGCAATATAAAGTATTTTTTCCAGACTGCTCATGCCGGGACGTCCCGTCGTGTGGTAGCGGATCGCGTTCAAAATATCTTCATCTTCCACGCCGTATTTTACGCCGGCCAGAAAGCTTCCAGCCTTTGCGTGCAGAAGCGCAGCCGGATTCTGTCGTTCCGTTTCCGATATGGGAAGATCGTTTTTCTCACAGATGGAAATCAGCTTTTTATTGGACAGACATTTCGCGCAGTCATGCAGCATGCCCGCAATCAGAGCTCTGTCGGGGTCCGCGCCATGCACCATAGCAAGGGATGCCGCCGTATAGGCAACGCTTAACGTATGTTCATACCGTTTGGCGCTCAGTTCCTTTTCCATCATTTTTCTTAGTTTCTTCAAATCCGCCGTTTTTATTTCAGGACTTTTCGTGCCCAAGCTCACCGTCTCCTTTCTGCGTCATCTCATTTTCTTCTATATAAAGTTTATTTTGGAGCATATAATCATATACCACATCCGGAACAAGATAGCGAACAGATTTTTTTTCCCTGCAGAGAGCCCTGATCATGGACGAAGATATTTCCATGCGGCCGGTCTGAAGCAAATCGATACGCGCACCATATTTCTTTTGCAGGTGGAGGGCCTGTTTTTCCATATCTTCCAAAGAACGGTCCTCCCGTACCGCCGCCAGAATATGGCAGGCAGCAAAAATCCTTCCGGGGTTCTTCCACTCCTCTATCTTAAAGAGGCTGTCCGCACCGAGAATAAAATAATATTCCGTATCCGGATTCTGTACCTGAAGGCTTTCCAGGGTCTCATAAGTATAAGTTTTTCCTTTCCGGTCCACTTCCATTGTGGAAACGGCAAAAAACGGATTTCCGCGGACCGCCAGTCCGGTCATTTCCGCCCTGATCTTTCCGGGCAGCACTTCCCGGCAGTCTTTCATATACGGTACGCCGCTTGGCATAAAAAGTACGCTGTCGAGCAGAAACTGCTCTCTTGCCCGTTCCGCGATCAGGAGATGTCCTATGTGGATTGGATTAAAGGTCCCGCCCATAATTCCCGTTTTCTTCATCTTTTTCAAATACGATATCCTTTCCCTCAGATCTGATTTTGATTTTTTCGGATTCGATTTTATTTCATATTTATGCTTCTATTCTCTTCCGATTCCATATTCGTTCTTTCCTCGGATTCCATTTTGATTTCCGATTCATTCTTCCATTCTCATCCGATTCCATATGCATTCTTCCTTCGAATTCGATTCAGATCTTATCCAGCATGATCTTCGGATTTTTCTTATCAGGTCTGTACAGGATGATTTTTTTCCCGATTACCTGTACGACCTGGGAATGGGTTCTTTCCGCTACCATAGCGGCTATTTCTTTCGGATCATCGATGCAGTTTTTTAAAACCGCAATCTTTAACAGCTCTCTTGTATGAAAAGCCTCATCTATTGCTTCGGTAAACTCCGGAGTCAGACTGGATTTACCGATCTGAAAAATGGGTTCCAGACTGTTCGCCAGACTTTTCAGATAGGCTCTCTGTTTGCTTGTCATATCATTTTTCTCCTTTCCCGGTACCTTTTATTTATAATAATCAAAAGAAAGTCCATACATTCTGACCGTACTGCCTTCCTCTATTCCCAGTTCTTCCAGCTCTTTCAAGATACCGTTTTCTTTCAGAAAATTCTGGAAGAAACGAAAGCCTTTTTCAGATTCCAGATTCGTATAGGAAAGCATTTTCTCAATACGGGGACCTTCCACTACATATTCGTCATTTTCCGCATCATATTCGACTGTAAACGGCTCATTGGATGCGGCCTGATACTCCTCAGGCACATATTCCTGTTCAAAAACGACAGGGTCATCGCCCAGCTCATCCAGCTTATTCCGAACGGCGTACAAGAGCTCTCTGACCCCGTTTCCGCTGATGGCCGATATGGAACAGACCGGAATGCCCTTAGGCTCGAATTCGGCCCGGATGCGTGCGACAGGGTCCTCTTCTCCGAAAATCATATCGGTTTTATTGGCGGCAATAATCTGCGGTCTTTTCATCAGCTCCGGATTATAGGCTTCCAGCTCCCGATTGATGGCATAGATATCCGCTATCGGATCTCTGCCTTCTGTTGAAGCAGCATCCACAATATGCACG
>CALDLG010000108.1 GCA_937910785.1 uncultured Lachnospiraceae bacterium
AAACAGGGATCTTTTTGCCGATCAATGCCTCCCGAAAGATTTCTTCCTCCTGTTCCATATCCCCATCCCCCATCTTATTGGTTTGCGATCCCGTACGATAGTTTCATAAGACTATCGGAAAGATGTACATTCTCGACCACGATACTCTCCGGCACATTCAGATCCAGGTGCGCAAAATTCCAGATCGCCCTGATGCCACAGGATACAAGCCGTTCCGCCATCGCAGCCGCACTCTGCTTCGGTATGGTAAGCACGGCAATATCCACGTCGTTGTTCCGGATAAAAGCTTCCATCTCCTCCACGGGATGAACCTCAATCTCCCGGATTTTCGTTCCGTAAACAGCCGGATCATTATCAAAAATACCACAGAAAATAAAGCCTCTTCGTTCGAAATTCACATAATTGGCAAGCGCCTGTCCCAAATGTCCTGCCCCGATAATGATCAGCTTGTGTTCCTTATCAAGACCGAGAATTTTACCGATTTCCTCATACAGATAACCGACATTATAGCCATATCCCTGTTGACCGAATCCTCCGAAATGATTCAGATCCTGACGAATCTGTGACGCAGTAACCTTCATGATATCGCTCAGCTCCTGCGAAGATACCCTTTCTATTCCATTATCCTTCAGTTGTCCCAGATATCTGAAATATCTCGGCAAACGCCCGATAACAGCCTGTGAGATCTCTTTTTCTTCCACCGATGCCGCCTCCTGTACCAATCAATAATACTCTTATTATATGCCCCCTTTCAAAAAAATGTCAATAACGCCCGGACAAATATCAGATTCCAAATCATTGACAGTTTGCTTTCCCGACTGTAAACTAGTGTGAAGAGATTTATCATGGAGGGTTTCAAATGATACTGTCAGTGAATAATATACATAAATCTTTTCTGGAGGTACCGGTCCTGCGGGACGTTTCTTTTCATATTGAGGATACGGAAAAGGCCGCCATTGTGGGCATTAACGGCGCCGGCAAAACAACGCTGCTGCGCATTATCATGGGCGAGCTTACAGCCGATGAAGGCAGTGTAACGCTCTCAAAGGACAGAACCGTAGGCTATCTTTCCCAGCATCAGGCGGTTTCCAGCGAAAACACAATTTACGAAGAACTACTCTCCGTCAGACGTAATATCGTTGAGCTGGAGCGCCGGATACGTTCCTGTGAGCTGCAGATGAAAACCTCTTCCGGCGAAAAGCTGGACGAGCTGATGAAAATATATACCGATCTGACACATGCTTTCGAGTTGGAGAACGGTTATGCGTATCGAAGTGAACTGACAGGCGTTTTAAAGGGGCTGGGATTTGCGGATACAGACTTTTCAAGACGGGTGGACACCCTCTCAGGTGGTCAGAAGACCCGGATTGCGCTTGGGAAACTTCTTTTGCAAAAACCGGATCTGATCATTCTGGACGAGCCAACAAACCACCTGGATATGTCTTCGATCAACTGGCTGGAAACCTATCTGTTAAACTATAAAGGCGCCGTAATCATCGTTTCCCACGACCGCTATTTTCTGGACCGCATTGCCACGAAGATTATCGAACTGGACGATACGAAAGCAACCGTATTTTCCGGCAATTATACCGATTACGCCGCCAAAAAGGAAATGCTTCGCCTCGCACAGTACAATGCCTATATGAACCAGCAGCGTGAGATCCGGCATCAGGAGGCCGTTATCGAGAAACTGCGCTCCTTTAACCGTGAAAAATCTATTAAACGCGCCGAAAGTCGTGAAAAAATGCTCGATAAAATTGAAGTGCTGGAAAAACCGACGGAAGTCCGCAGCGATATGAAGCTGCATCTGGAGCCCCGCATCATAAGCGGAAACGATGTGCTTACGGTCGAAAACATTTCCAAAGCCTTCGGTCCTCTGAATCTGTTTATGAATCTGTCCTTTGACTTAAAACGCGGAGAGCATGTCGCGGTCATCGGGGACAACGGTACCGGCAAAACGACAATTTTAAAGATTCTGAATGAATTGCTGCCTCCCGACAGCGGCCTGATCCGCCTCGGCACGAATGTGGAAATCGGCTATTACGATCAGGAACACCATGTCCTGCATCCTGAAAAAACATTGTTCGAAGAAATCTCCGATGAATATCCGACGTTGAGCAATACACAGATACGAAACACTCTTGCCGCTTTTTTATTCACCGGTGACGATGTTTTCAAGAAAATCTCTTCTTTAAGCGGCGGGGAACGGGGCAGACTCTCTCTGGCCAAGCTGATGCTCTCCGAATCCAATTTTCTGATTCTGGACGAGCCCACAAATCATCTGGATATTATGTCCAAAGAAATTCTGGAGGATGCGCTGAACGCTTATGCCGGAACGGTTCTGTATGTCTCCCATGACCGTTATTTCATCAACAAAACGGCCGGGCGCATTCTGGAGCTGCATGACCGGACACTGACCGGTTACCTTGGCAATTATGATTATTATCTGGAAAAAAAGAAAGAAGCCGCTCTCCGGCCGTCTTCCCTTCAGCCCGTCGGCGCAGCGCCCACGGAATCGGAAAGTAAGCTGGACTGGAAAAGCCGGAAGGAACTACAGGCCGCCCAGCGTAAAAAAGAAAACGATCTCAGAAAATGCGAAGCGGCCATTGAAAAACTGGAAACCCGGAACGCGGAAATCGATCTGAAAATGGCAGAACCGGAAATCTGCACCAATGTGGCCAGACTGCAGGAACTCTCAAAAGAAAAGACCGCAAATGAAACGGAACTGGAAACGCTCTACGAGCAGTGGGAGCTTTTGTCCGAAGCATAAAACGCGCGCCGCATGGCGCACTGTTAAAATAAAAAGGACCGGTCCTTCCCTGGCCGGTCCTTTTCATATCTCATCTTAAAGGCTGTCAAAGGTTTCTCTGACCGCCCGGATAAAATCACCGCTGTTTAATACTGTAACATCTTTTAACGAAGTAATCAGCGCCAGATCTTTTGTCATCTTCCCGCTCTCGATCGTCTGAATCACCGCCTTCTCCAGTCTGTCGGCAAATGCTGTCAGTTCCTGATTCCGGTCCAGTTCCCCCCGTTTCCTGAGCGCACCGGTCCATGCAAAAATTGTGGCAACGGAATTGGTAGAAGTCTCTTCCCCTTTCAGATGCTTATAATAATGCCTCTGTACCGTTCCATGAGCCGCCTCATACTCATAAACTCCAGAAGGCGATACAAGAACCGATGTCATCATCGCAAGAGAACCGAATGCGGAGGATACCATATCGCTCATCACATCGCCATCGTAGTTTTTGCAGGCCCAGATAAAACCGCCCCTGGCCTTCATGACTCTTGCCACCGCATCATCGATCAGCGTATAGAAATATTCGATCCCGGCCGCCTTAAACTTCTCCTCATATTCCTTCTCATAAATATCCTGAAAAATATCCTTGAAATGATGATCGTATTTTTTGGAAATCGTGTCCTTCGTTGCAAACCACAGATCCTGCTTCGTATCCAGCGCATAGTTAAAGCAGGCTTTCGCAAAACTCTCAATCGACTTGTCCGTATTATGAATGCCCTGAATTATGCCGGCACCCGTAAACTGATGAATCGTCTCCCTGATCTGTGTACCGTCCTGTGCGGTAAAAACAAGCTCCGCCGTGCCGGCGCCCGGCACCCGGATCTCCGTATTTTTATAGACATCTCCATACGCATGGCGGGCTAACGTAATCGGTTTTTCCCAGTTCTTCACGCAGGGTTCAATCCCCTTTACCACGATCGGCGTCCGGAAAACGGTTCCGTCCAGCGCAGCGCGAATTGTTCCATTCGGGCTTTTCCACATTTCCTTCAGATGATATTCCGACATTCTCGCCGCATTGGGCGTGATGGTAGCACATTTTACGGCCACACCGTATTTCTTCGTTGCCTCTGCGGAATCAATCGTCACCTGATCGTTCGTCTCGTTACGGTATTCCAGTCCCAGGTCATAATATTCCGTCTTCAGGTCGATGTAGGGCAGTAACAGCTCCTCTTTAATCATCTTCCAGAGAATCCTTGTCATTTCATCCCCATCCATCTCAACTAAGGGTGTAGACATTTTAATTTTTTCCATGCTCCGTCCTCCTTTTGTTTTCCGCTTCTTCCTCGATTTCCTCGCCGTAAATTTCATTCAGCCCGTTTTTTACCATATTATCATAAGCATTGATCATATGCTGATTGGCAAGCTGCTCCGCCTTTTTTGCATCCTTTTGCTTAATGGCCTCCATAATCTGTCTGTGTTCGTTATTCGAAGCCGGACCGCGCGTATTCGTAGACAGGGTTTTCTGTCTGACGCGAAGCACATATTGGTGAAAATCCCGCAGCAGATGCTCCAGCATCTTTGAATCACACGCTTCATAAAGAATATCATGAAAACGATTATCCAGCTCCGCCATCTGATCCATATGCCCCTTCGATGCATGAAACTCCGCCAGATAGATATTTTCTTCCATTTCCTCCAGCTGCTCTTCGGTCATTTTCTCCGTCGCCATTCTGGCACAGAGTCCTTCCAGCAAAGAACGAATCATATAAATATCTCTGACATCCTTTGCCGTAATCCCCGTCACATAAGCACCCTTATTGGGAACGATCCGAATCAGTCCTTCCAGCTCCAGCTGCCGGAATGCTTCTCTGACCGGCGTCCTGCTGACTCCCAGCTCTTCTCCGATTGCGACCTCCTTTAACTCCTCATGTTCCTTATATTTACCGCTCAGGATATCTTCCCTGATCTTCTGAAAAACCCTGCCCCGCAGAGAATAGTTATCATTTACCGTTTTTCTGATATCATAATCATTCATCGTTATAATCAACCTTACATCTTATTTTCAGACCGCCATTCTGTCAGCCCATTTTATGGTATAATTGTATACAATCGTACCGTCTATGTCAAGTCCCGCGGAACATCTCCTTTCCCACGCAGCATGTGCATCTTCCTTCGTATGCACTGCCGGTATCTCCCATCCGCTTCGTTAGCCCTTTTGAATAACCTGTTACTCAAACAGTCTTTCAATATCAAGCATTCCCCAGCCCTGCTTATTCCAGGAGTCGCCCAGATCTCTTGCACTGTAAACAAGCTTCCGTTTGACCTCTTCGTTGCTCAGCTCCGGATATTTCTGTAAAAGCAGCGCCGCCGCGCCCGATACGATCGGAGTCGCCATCGAGGTGCCGCTCTTCTTTACATAATTGCTGCCTCTGTTACCGCAGGATATGATATCGGTTCCGGGTGCAACGATATCCGGCTTCCGATACAGAATTCCCACATCGCCCCTGCCCGAATAGCTCTCACACAGATTACGCCTGTTCCCGAAATAACCGCCTTCATGGCAGCCCACCGTAATGACTTTCCGAATGCTTCCAAGCGGCGATATCGTTCCGTTTCCGGGCCCCGCATTGCCTGCGGCGCATACAACGACGATTCCCGCCTGCCATACTTTTTCAAGCAACTCCGTTATTTCCATAATCCGTTTTTCTTCTTCAGGCTGCCCGACGCCGACCGATATATTTAAAACACGAATGTTATATTTCCGATGATTTCGCAACACCCAGTCGAGCCCGTCATACATACTGTCAACAGACCCTTCTCCATTGTGATCCAATACTTTCCCGACACAGAAAAGGCACTGCGGCGCAATGCCCCGATATCTTCCATTCGACATCAGTCCGCTTCCGCCGATGCATCCGGCGACATGCGTACCATGTCCGCTGTCATCATAAATCCGGTTCCGGCCATGAACAAAATCCAAAAATTCCATAATCCGGCCCTTCAGATCCGGATGCAGATAAATTCCCGTATCGAGAACCGCCACGGTAACCGGCCGGGCATCCTCACATGATCGCTGCAGCTGCACGCTGCAGCCCAGTTGGTTTCTTACGCGGTACATAAAAACCCCCGGCTTTTTCCTTATTTTATGCCGGGAGTTTCCGTTCTGTTCCTTATGATACGGCGCGCTTTCGTCCGCGGTGGATAAACAGCGCAAGGCCGGTGAAAAAGACGCCTGCCGAAAGAAACCATTTCGGATGAAGTCCGTTATCGCCCGTGTCGGGAGATGCATCTCTGATGCCGGAAGCGCTTGTAAAGACAGCCTGCCCATTGCTTACGACCGCCGTATTGCCGGATATATAATTATAGATCCCATAGGATGAAAAATGATTCGTTCTGAAAACAAGACAGCTTACGCCATTTTCCGAAGTAATCCGGCTCTCCGCCT
>CALDLG010000109.1 GCA_937910785.1 uncultured Lachnospiraceae bacterium
GAACTTTTACGACGTCTTTGACAAGGGCGAAATAATTTTAGAGGTGAAATACGATGCGTTTCTGCCGGATTATTTATACGGCGCCCTACAGTTTGGGGAAATGCGGGAGGAAACCTTTTCCAAATATTATTATTGCAGAAAGTTTTCCATGAAACGGTAGAATGAGCTTAATACATATGTCCGCAGGAGCGGACGGAAAGAGGTAACGATGGGATTTCGGGATATCATTAAAAACTCGGTGCTGGAATTATATAACGGAGAAGTGGATCTGAAAAAGATATTGCTTGTCATGATCGTCACGATGGTTCTTGCGGTCTATCTGTTTGTGCTGTACCGCATGATTACGCGAAAAACTTTTTACAGTAAAAACTTTAATCTTTCCCTCGCGGTGCTTGCGGTAATTACGGCAGGAATTATTGTAACGATTCAGACGAGCATCGTCATTTCTCTGGGCATGGTAGGTGCATTGTCGATTGTGCGTTTTCGTACTGCGGTCAAGGAGCCGATGGATCTGATCTTTTTGTTCTGGTCGATTTCTATCGGTATTATGTGCGGCGCCGGGCTGTTCGAGGTGGCGGTGATTGTCAGCATTATGGCAACGGGACTCATTTTTCTTCTGGACCAGATTCCACTTGCCAGAATGCCGATGATTCTGATCGTGAATGCGGAAAGCTATGAGAGTAAGGCGGAAGTGGACCGGGTATTAAAAGAAAAATGCAGGTATTTTCGCATAAAATCCAGAAATATATCAGATCATCAGACCGATATGGTGTATGAGATCCGAACAGCGAAGGACGACGAATGTCTGACCGCAGTGCGGGAGATTTCGGGCATTTTGTCCGTTTCCCTGATCGATCATGACGGTGAAACAACTTTTTGACATCAGGTGGTTGTTGGACTCATGGAAGCGTGGTAAACTGATTATATCATCAATCAGCATTTTATGAAAAGCAGGAGGGATTCATTATGAAAGACGGTAATTGCGGATATTGTCAGGGCGGGGAACTGTTAGCGAAATTCGGCATTAAAATCTGTGATCTGCAGGTGAGCCAGCTGATTCTGTTCAAGGAGCAGAGCAAACCGGGAAGATGTATCGTGGCATATAAGGATCATGTCAGCGAGATCGTGGATATCACGGATGAGGAAAGAAATCTTTTTATGGCGGATGTCACGAAGGCGGCAAAGGCCATTCACAAGGCATTTGCACCGGATAAGCTGAATTATGGAGCGTATGGGGACACCGGATGTCATTTACATATTCACCTTGTACCGAAATATAAGGATCAGGACGAGTGGGGCGGCACGTTCCAGATGAATCCCGATAAAAAATATTTAAACGACAGCGAATACGCAGAGATGATCGAGAAAATACGGGCATGCCTGTAAAAGACGAAAGAATCGCTCCGCCGCCATGCGATGAAACAGGGCGGCGGGGTTTTTTTGACGGATAACGGGAAAATGTATGTGGAGATCATGCGAAAATGGAAAGTGGAATGGAAAAGGAGGAATTTATTATGGCAAAGATCCGGAAAAGCGCGGCAGAGCTGATCGGCAATACCCCGCTGCTGGAAGCAGCCAATTATGCGGCGGCTAACGGGGTTAAGGATGCAACGATTCTCGTGAAGCTGGAATATCTGAATCCGTCCGGTTCCGTGAAGGACAGGACGGCTTTAAATATGATTGAGGATGCGGAAAAGAAAGGGCTGTTAAAGCCCGGAGCAACGATTATTGAGCCCACTTCCGGCAACACGGGAATCGGCATTGCGGCGGTTGCGGCGGCAAAAGGCTATCGGGCCGTTCTGACGCTGCCAGAAACGATGAGTATGGAGCGGAGAAAGCTGCTTCGGGCATACGGCGCCGAGCTGGTATTGACGGATGGAACAAAGGGCATGCAGGGGGCAATCGACAAGGCGGAAGAGTTACGGGCTTCCACGCCCGGCTCCGTTATTCTCGGACAGTTTGACAATCCGGCCAATGCCGAAGTGCATGAGAGAACGACCGGACCGGAAATCTGGGCGGATACGGACGGAAAAGCAGATATCTTTGTCGCGGGCGTCGGCACAGGTGGTACGATTAGCGGTACGGGAGCGTATCTGAAAAGGCAGAACCCGAATATTCAGATTGTCGCCGTGGAACCGGAGGGCAGCCCCGTACTGTCAGGAGGCGCTGCCGGAGCACATCAGATACAGGGAATCGGAGCAGGATTTGTGCCGAAGGCGCTGAATACGAAAATATATGATGAGATCATTCAAGTGTCCGATGAAGACGCCTGTGCGGCCGGAAGAGAGTTTGCCGTAAGAGAAGGCATTCTCGTCGGCATTTCTTCCGGCGCGGCGCTTTATGCGGCGCTGCAGCTTGCGAAGCGTCCCGAAAACAAGGGAAAGGTCATCGTGTCTTTATTGCCCGATTCGGGCGACAGATATCTGTCAACGCCGTTATTTCAGTCAGAAGCGTAGGATTGAGGCTGCCTTGTCGGAAAGGACAGGGCAGTCTGTTATTTCCGAAGAACAAACGCTTCGTATGGCCTGAGCGTGAGATCCTGCTTTTCATAATTGTTTTCCAGATTGGAAATGAGGCAGGGCATCCCGACGAACTGCTCCGGAAGCGTAAAAGGAACTTCCTTTTCGGTAAAATTGCAGACAACAAGCAGGCTTTCCTGCTCCAGCGTTCTCGTATAAACGAAAAGTTCTTCGCTTTCTTCCCAAAGAAGCTCATATTTTCCGTAAACCATGACAGGATTTTCTTTTCTTAAAGCGATCAGTTTCTTATAGTAGTGGAATACGGAATCTTTATCCGCCGTTTCCGCCTTCGCATTGATTTCCCGGTAATTCGGATTAACAGAGATCCAGGGAGTTCCGGAAGTGAAGCCTGCCTGCTCCGTATCGTCCCATTGCATCGGCGTTCTGGCATTGTCACGGCTTTTCCAGGTAATGCAGGGCCAGAAAATATCATGCGGCACCCGACCGCTTTCACACCATTCCCGGTACGCATTGATGCTTTCAATATCGCGGAAATCCGCAGGCGATTCAAACGGATAATTTGTCATGCCCAGTTCCTCGCCCTGATAGATATAGGGGGAGCCCTGCATCATGTGCAGGCAGGTTGCCAGCATTTTCGCGGAAGTTTTCCGGTACTGCGGTCTGTCGTCTCCGAAGCGGGAAACGGCCCGCGGCTGATCATGATTGTTCCAGAAAAGACTGTTCCATGCCTTGCCGTATAATTCGGTCTGCCAGCGGGAGAGCGTCCTTTTCAGCGTGGTGAGAGGAAGCCTCTCGTCGGTCCACTTTCCGTACTTTCCGTCGCCTTCCACATGCTCGAACTGGAAGACCATGTTTAGCTCGTGCGTGTCCTCTCCGGCATACTGCATGGCGAGCTTTGTCGTGACACCGGGAGTTTCCCCGACTGTCATGATATTATATTTTGACAGAACCTTCTCGTTCATCTCCTGAAGATAGCGGTGAACGTTCGGGCCGTGTACGCAATACGGACCATAATCTCCGTACAGACCGTTCACCTCGCCGTCCGGCATGTCGGGCGTTTTGGAAATCATGCTGATGACGTCCATGCGGAAGCCGTCAATGCCTTTTTCACACCACCATGTCATCATATTAAATACATTACTTCTGACTTCAGGATTGTCCCAGTTTAAATCCGGCTGTTTTCTGGAAAAAAGATGCAGGTAGTACATAGAGGTTTTTTCATCATACTGCCACGCAGAGCCGCCGAAGCAGGAGCCCCAGTTGTTGGGCGGCATGTTTTCCCCTTTTCCCTCGCGCCAGATATAATAATCGCGGTATTCATTTTCTTTGGACTTCCGGCTTTCCAGAAACCATCGGTGTTCATCCGAGGTGTGGTTTACCACCAGGTCCATGACAATTTTGATTCCTTTTTCATGCGCTTTCGCAAGCAGTTCGTCGAAATCCTCCATCGTCCCGAATTCATCCATGATCGCCTGATAATCGCTGATATCATAGCCATTATCATCGTTGGGAGATTTGTAGACAGGGGACATCCAGATCACATCGATGCCGAGATATTTCAGATAGTCCAGTCTGTCGGTGATTCCCCTGAGGTCGCCGATTCCGTCTCCGTTGCTGTCCATGAAGCTGCGGGGATAGATCTGATAGATGACCGCTTCCTTCCACCATGTTCTGTTCATACTTGTGTCTCCTTTCCTGATTTTTTCTGCTTATCATTATAGCAGTGAAAACGATGAAAGGCTACGTTTTTTCAGCGAAGCTTTTCCGGTTCTGTTTAATCAGACTGCTTTACGGCATCGAACCCTCTCTGCAAATCGTCAATGATATCATCGATGTGCTCCGTGCCGATGGAGAGACGGATCGAACTGGCTTTAATGCCCTGATCCTTCAATTCCGCTTCCGTGAGCTGGCTGTGGGTGGTAGTTGCGGGATGGATTACAAGGCTTTTGGAATCGGCGACGTTCGCGAGCAGAGAGAAAATTTTCAGGCTGTCAATAAATCTGTGGGCCTCCTCGATGCCTCCTTTGATTTCAAAGGTAAAGATGGAACCGCCTCCGTTTGGAAAATATTTCTCATATAATGCATGATCGGGATGGTGCGGCAGAGACGGATGGTTAACTTTTTCAACCTGCGGATGGGCTTCCAGAAATTCCACCACCTTCTTCGTATTTTGGGCATGCCGTTCCAGACGCAGCGACAGTGTTTCAATTCCCTGCAGAAGAAGAAATGCCGCGAAGGGAGAAATTGTTGCGCCGGTATCCCGCAGTAAAATGGCGCGGATGTAGGTGACAAAGGCAGCGGGCCCGGCAGCTTTGACAAAGGATACGCCATGATAGCTCGGATGTGGTTCGGCAATCGCCGGATATCTGCCGGAAGCAGTCCAGTCAAAGCGGCCTGAATCGACAATCAGGCCTCCAAGCGTCGTGCCGTGGCCGCCAAGAAACTTGGTCGCGGAATGTACCACGATATCCGCGCCATGTTCGATGGGGCGGATCAGGTACGGGGTGCCGAAGGTATTGTCCACAACAAGGGGCAGACCATGTTTATGGGCGAGCTGTGCCAAAGCGTCAAGATCGGGAATGTCGCTGTTGGGATTGCCGAGCGTCTCGATATAGATTGCTCTTGTATTGCCCCGGATGGCCGCTTCGACCTCCGTAAGATCATGAATATTTACGAAATCCGCCGTAATGCCAAATGCCGGGAGGGTATGCGCCAGCAAATTGTAGCTTCCTCCATAAATCGTCTTCTGGGCCACAAAGTGACCGCCGTTTTGACCGAGCGCTTCCAGCGTGTATGTAATGGCCGCCGCGCCGGAGGCAAGGGCAAGCGCCGCGATGCCGCCTTCTAACGCCGCCACACGTTGTTCCAGAACATCCTGTGTGGAATTTGTCAGCCGTCCATAAATATTTCCGGCGTCGGAGAGGCTGAAACGGGCGGCTGCATGGGCGGAATCCCGGAATACATACGAGGTGGTCGCATAAATGGGCACTGCGCGGGCCCCGCTTGCCGGGTCCGGATTTTCCTGCCCCACATGGAGCTGTAATGTTTCAAACTTATAATCGGACATCATATTTCCCCCTTTGTTTTCGGTACATCATAAATTGATTTTAATACCTACTGTTTTGATAGACATTATTGTAGAATATATATCCTACTATGTCAATAGGAAATGAAAATCTTTAAAAACCATCGGTTCAATTACCGGCTTACGAAAAGATCGAGAAATCCGAATGACAGATACAATCATAAAATCTTTACACTGATAAGATTGCGTGCTATAATTTGTCTTCCATTATAGCAATGCAGAATGTGGAATATACCGGTAACTGGGAACTGAAAATCGAAGACATTATCAGGTCCATTGCCACTCCTGATTAAAAACGGAGAATGCATAGGACAGTCAGCATCGGATGTCCCAATCGGATGCCCCAATCCGAAAAAAAGATTGACACGAATAAATTACGGTGATATAGTATATAAAAATTCATACCTCAAACCGTTGAGGCGGAGATAACGGCAATGATGCCCATACAGAGAGTCGGCGATGCTGAGAAGCCGGCAGGAAACAAGTTGTCAAATGGACCGCTGAGGGCGCAGTCAAATGTGTTTTTCACAGAGTATTCTGCGACGTTGCAGGCAGACGTCATTTGCCGGGGATATGGAGGTATCCCGCTGAGCGCACGGGTCATGCCGTGAATCCAGG
>CALDLG010000110.1 GCA_937910785.1 uncultured Lachnospiraceae bacterium
CTGTCGTCGAACCGGGAATTCATCACGATTTCCTGTACCAGCCCAAATGCCTGATCCAGTTTTTCATATAATACCTTCACCTTGATCTCAAAGGTTGCCGTATACTTCTGCAGATCCTCCGCATCCACATATGTGTTGACGACCGGAACGATACCACCCGTCTGAATATTGATCTCATTAAACAGCTCTCCATAAGCATAGTTTTCGGTGTCAACCAGTCCCAGAACTGACTTTAACAGGCCTACATAGGGAAAGAGGTGTTCGGGAACCTTCCGCAGATCGAATATAAAACGCAGATAACCGATTCCGTTCGTAAATATATCATGATAAAGAAGCAGTGTATCGCCGGCTCTCTTTTCCTCGTTAAGATAAGGCTCCGCTTCCTTCTTCATATCAGCTCTCGTCAGAAGCGGTATCTTTTCCAGATTCTCTTTGGAATCCGGCTCTTCCTGATAAGCCTTCAGAGCCCTGGTCTGCTCCACGATTTCCGCAAGCTGTTCACCGGAAAGCGCAGCTTTCTTCTTTGCCAGCTTTTCCGCCAGTTCCTTTTCCTTTCGTGCCGTCAGTCCTTTCACCGGTTCCACAACCACCGCCGTCCTGTGCGTATTGTTCAGCAGACAGTCGCGAATCAGATTCTCATAATAATCCGTATCAACAGCCTCTTTCAGCTTCCGGTATGTCTCATTTGCCTCTATGTGCACGAAGGGTTTACGGTCATCATAAAGCCAGCTGTCAAACATCATCAGGCCGAGCATAAGTCCTTTGGGATACGAGCCGTAATCCGCTTCCCGGAAACGAAACTCATAATAATTCAGTCCCGCGCGCAGCGCCTTCTTATCGAGACCTTTCTCCGCAAGCTCTGTCAGAATCTCCCGGATCGTCTTCTGGAACTCCGGAAGCTGCTCCTTATCGGCATTCTTTGCCACGATCGAAAAATAAGGCTGCATAATGCCGTTCTCGTAACTGCTGTATACATCCTTGCCGATTCCCTTATCGATCAGCGCCTGTTTAAGCGGCGCCCCCGGCGCGGAACAAAGTACATAATCAAGCACCTGAAAAGCAATATACTGCTCCTTATCCAGATTGTTTCCGAAGGAAGTATTGCAGGATAAGTAAGTATTTTCTTTCCCGGATTCACTCTCCATAATCGGATATTGCCTGTAAATTTCCACAGGCTTTTCAAACGGCGGCTCTTCGGTCAGCGAAGAATCCACTTCCAGCTTCTCATAGGCCGAAAGGTACGCCTCATCCAGAAAACGCAGCTTTTCCTCCATATCCATATCGCCATAGAGATAGATATAGCTGTTGGAAGGATGATAATATCTGCTATGAAACGCCAGAAAATCTTCATAGGTCAGATCCGGTATCACATCCGGGTCCCCGCCTGACTCCACCGCATAGGATGTATGCGGATACAGAGAATTCATGATCTCCTGTACCAGCACATCGTCCGGAGACGAAAACGCGCCCTTCATTTCGTTATAAACAACACCGTTGATGGTCAGCTCATCCTCGATGCTCTCCATCTCATAATGCCAGCCCTCCTGCCGGAAAATCTTCTCTTCTCTGTAAATATTCGGATGAAAAACGGCGTCCATATAGACATCCATCAGGTTCTGAAAATCCTTTTCATTACAGCTCGCCACCGGATAAATGGTCTTATCAGGAAAAGTCATCGCGTTTAAAAAAGTATTTAACGACCCCTTGGCCAGTTCGATAAACGGGTCCTTGACCGGAAATTTGTCAGAACCGCACAGTACACTGTGCTCTATGATATGAGCGACCCCGGTGCTGTCCTTCGGCGGTGTCCGAAATCCGATGCAGAAAACCTTATTATTGTCATCATTCGACATCAGCACAACCCTCGCGCCCGTTTTCCTGTGCTCCATCAGATAACCCATGGAGTTTAATTCCTTTATTTCCTTCTTCTCCAATATCGTATATGCCTGTAGCTGTTCCATCTGAATCCTCCTTGTTCTTCTTACAATGTTTATAACCTGATATAACTTATATTAAGCCGTTTCACCGAAACTCCGGATTCCAAAGCAAACCTGCCCCGGAAAATCTCTTCACACTAGTATATCACCTACTTTGAAAATTAGTAAAGTATATAATAGAAATAAAAGAACAGGTAAAAACATAAAGTCCTGTTTCTACCTGTTCAGTGTAAAAGGGGAATTTTACCTAATTTTGTTTAGCAATGTCAGTTTATCAGATAAATTTGTCAAAAGCAATAGTATTATGCGTTAAATAAATTGTAAGTCATCGCGTAAAAATACAGTTCAGTTTCCCTAGTGTAACGATTTTGTAATAACCAGACTTTATTCGCAGAATGAATCTTTTGTATGCAAGGCGCTTTTTCGCAGGCGTAGCGGTGGCTACGTCAAGAAAAGGCAACGACGCAGACAAAGATTCAAGCAAGAATAAAGTCTGGTTAATTACAAATCGTTACACTAGACGCTGAATGACATCATTGCCAGCTTGGACAGTATTATTTCCTGAATTTTGACTCCGTATTTCTTTTTCTGCGCCAGATTCATCTTCACGAATTCATCGAGCGCAACGATCTTATTTCGATATACCATGCCGGGCTTTCCGAAAAGAGGTTTCTTTTCCACAAGCAGACAGATCTTTACTTTCGTTTTCAGCTGCATGTAAGTCTTATAGGAGAACATCTCCGGCGTCATATAATAGAACTGGCTCTCCAACGTTGTCTCCGGCCGGGTGTCTTTCATAATATAATGTTCGATAATGCTCTTAAATTTAAAGGGCACCATCTCGTGCTCTGTCAGCTCCGCGTAGCTGTAACGCGCTCCCAGATAAAGCCTTCCGGTGTCCTGCATATAATATTTGAAATCATTATTCTGTTCTTCTTCGTTTCGATACTCTCTGTCCTGATTTTCCATTCAATCCTCCATGTCAGAGCAGTTTCCGCGATGACATTTTCTTACTCCGCTATGGCCTCAATCTTATTGCCGCTCATGCGCACGGCATCCTCAATGACCCTGCGGCTCATTCCCGTCTCCTTCATCAGCTCTTCAACCGTAACCTTGCGGTGCAGTTCTTCGGCAAGCTCATTGGCGCTGTCCGCCACTTTATTGATCCGTTCCACCATTTTCCTGCTCTTCTTCGCTTCTTCGGCATTTTCCGCAATAAACTCTTCCATCGCGTTCATAATCGTTCTGCAAAGCATCCCCTGCGCTTCCGCGGCATGCTCGAAAGCGCTCAGCATCGTAACGCCCAGGGTCAGCGCCACGTTTCCTTCTCCGATCAGGTCTTCCAGAAAAACGCCCTGTCCCGCATAGAGTCTGGAAATCTCCACAACCTGCGGCAGAAATAGCTGAATCAATCTGTTTCGGGCGTCCACATCACCCGCCATCGCAGAAAGCGTTACCGCCTCTTTTTCCCCTTCCGTGGCTTCCGGAAGCTCCGCCAGCTGCTTCAGATAGCCGTCCAGATAATCGATTTCCTCTTCGCTCAGATAATCTTCCGGCGAAGCGGGTTCTCCGATCCCGATATTCCGCTGTTTCAGATAATCCTTTACTAACGCAAACTGTGAATCCTCCGTCAGAAGATCCGCAACCGCTTCCCTGAGCTGTTCTTCCGAAATGCAGTTCCCCTGTTCCTTCGCCGTCTGCACCAACTGCTCCAGTCTCCCCGCAAATATTGTTTCCTGATTCATAAGCTCCATGCCTTTCTCTTAAACCTGCCACGCCCCTTTCAGGCTCAGGAATTTCCCCTGCCCTTCACATGCATGTGCGTGTACAGATGCTCTTCACAATATTCATAATTTCCATCACATTTTGAACAGAACCGAAACTGCATTTCCGGACTGTCCACCTCAGTCCGTCCACAGATAGCGCATTTATGTTTCGTAATACCGCCTGTATTGCGACGGATATCCCGTTTGAATTCCTGCCTCCTGTGAATCTGCTTCGGATTTAAATGCATCATATTCCGGGAGGAAAGGAAGAATACGACAAAATTAAGCAAAGAGGATGCGATCGCAAACCGCATGAAGAAATCTCCCTGCAAAAAGGAAAAGAACAGCATCACCGCATAAACAACGCCGAGCCATTTTACCTTAATCGGAATAATAAACATCAACAGCACCGATACATCGGGAAAAGTCGCCGCAAAAGCCAGGAAAATAGACATATTAATATAAAAGGTGCTGAAATATAAAGATCCGGCTCTGAAAAAAATCTCCGCCCCTCCGTCATAAAGCATTCGCTCTCCCATAAAAAGATACGCACATCCCATCATCAGAAAGCTTCCAAGGATCGTAAAGAGCATCCCCCCAAAAATATATACATTATAGCGATAGGTTCCCCAGGTTCTCTCTAACGTCGTACCGATGGAACAATAAAAATACAGCATCAGAAGCACCAGAAAAATATTGGAACTGCTCGGCGGTATGAAAACCCACGTTACGAGCCTCCAGACCTGACCATGCAGAATCGCATAAGGATCCAGAGACAGAAAAATCTCCATCCAGGGTACCATGAATTTAATCACATATCCGACCGCATAACAGCAGACCAGCACCAACGAAAGATTTCTGACCGCATACTTTCCGAACTTTCTTTCAAAACGGCTCATATTCATATAACAGACCACGCCTTTCTTTTATATTTGTGATTGAAAAATTCATTTTTCAACCCGGACATTTTGTCAGGAAAAGATGAATATATTTTAGCATTCCTTTTTTTAAAAGTAAACGGCACAGATGCGAAATACGATAAAGTCATAAAAATTTAATATTTCTCTTTTAAAATCTTCATAAATTCCAAAAAATAGCTGATTGCTTTTTCAAATTGACTGTCGTATAATGACTTAGCGTGTCGAAATACATTTAATAAAGAAAGAACTATGAAGGAGTGATGATAAATTGAATCAGATGCAGTTTACACTCGGTATTGATATCGGATCTACAACAGTCAAGATTGCGATTCTTAACGAAAAACATCAGATTCTTTTTTCTGATTATAAAAGACACTTTGCCAACATCAGAGAAACCTTATCCGACTTACTGCAAAGAGCCTGCGAAAAACTCGGAAATATTTCTCTTCATCCCGTCATTACGGGTTCCGGCGGCCTGACATTGGCCAATTATCTGCAGATTCCCTTCGTTCAGGAAGTGATTGCGGTTTCCACCTCTCTTCAGGAATTCGCTCCGGTTACGGACGTGGCGATCGAGCTGGGCGGAGAAGATGCGAAAATCATCTATTTTGAAGGCGGTAACGTGGAGCAGCGGATGAACGGCATCTGTGCCGGCGGAACCGGCTCTTTTATCGACCAGATGGCATCTCTTCTGCAAACGGATGCATCGGGTTTGAATGAATATGCGAAAAATTACCACTCACTCTATACCATTGCCGCAAGATGCGGTGTCTTCGCCAAATCCGATATCCAGCCCCTGATTAACGAAGGAGCGACCAAAGAGGATCTGTCCGCTTCTATTTTTCAGGCGGTGGTCAATCAGACGATCAGCGGACTCGCCTGCGGAAAACCGATTCGCGGACATGTTGCGTTTCTGGGCGGACCGCTCCATTTTCTCTCAGAATTGAAACAATCCTTTATCCGCACGCTGAAGCTGGATGATGAACATATTATCGATACGGAAAATTCACACCTTTTTGCTGCCATCGGTTCCGCACTGAACGCAAAGGAAAACACATGTTATTCCATGCAGGAAATGGTCGACAAGCTGTCCCATGACATCAAAATGGAGTTTGAAGTGGAACGAATGGAGCCTCTGTTTGCCTCCAAACAGGAATACGACGCTTTCTGCAGACGACATTCTGCCCATCATGTCAGAACCGCGGATCTGGCTTCCTATCATGGAAACTGTTTTCTTGGCATAGACGCCGGAAGCACAACAACCAAAGTCGCCCTCGTCGGAGAGGACGGTTCGCTCCTCTACTCCTTTTACAGCAGCAACGACGGCAGTCCTCTGAAAACAGCGATTCGTTCGATTCAGGAAATCTATTCCCTTCTGCCGGAAGATGTCAAAATCGTCCGTTCCTGCTCCACCGGTTACGGGGAAGCGCTGATGAAAGCTGCCTTTCTGCTGGATGACGGCGAGGTGGAAACAGTTGCGCACTATCATGCCGCCGCTTTCTTTAACCCGGCGGTGGACTGTATTCTGGACATCGGCGGACAGGATATGAAATGTATCAAGATCAAAAAACAGACCGTTGACAGCGTGCAGCTCAATGAAGCCTGTTCCTCCGGCTGCGGCTCCTTTATCGAGACCTTTGCCAGATCCCTGAACTACAGCGTACAGGATTTTGCAGACGCCGCGCTTTTTGCCGCTCATCCGATCGATCTCGGAACCCGCTGTACTGTCTTCATGAATTCAAAAGTCAAACAGGCGCAGAAAGAAGGCGCAGGAGTACCCGATATTTCCGCGGGACTTGCCTATTCCGTCATCAAAAATGCACTCTTTAAAGTCATCAAGGTATCCGATGCGGCGGAACTTGGCAAAAATATCGTCGTACAGGGCGGCACCTTCTATAACGATGCCGTCCTGCGAAGCTTTGAAAAAATTGCAGGCTGTGAGGCTGTCCGGCCGGATATTGCCGGTATTATGGGAGCTTTCGGCGCAGCTTTAATCGCCAGGGAAAACTACCGGGAAGGCTTTCAGACGACGATGCTTTCCATCGACAAGATCAATACCTTACAATTTGAAACGAGCATGGCCAAGTGTAAGGGGTGTACGAATAACTGCCGCCTTACCATCAATAAATTCACCGGCGGTCGTCAGTATATCTCCGGCAACCGATGCGAAAGAGGTCTCGGAAAGGCCAAAAATGAGAACGGCATTCCGAATCTGTTCGATTATAAACTGAAAAGACTCTTCTCCTATGAGCCGCTTCCTGCCAACGAAGCAAAAAGAGGAACTGTGGGCATTCCACGGGTTCTGAATATGTATGAAAATTATCCCTTCTGGTTTACCTTTTTTACCCAACTGGGATACCGCGTGATTCTTTCTCCGAGTTCAAACCGCAGGATCTATGAACTTGGCATTGAATCGATTCCAAGCGAATCGGAATGCTATCCTGCAAAACTTGCACATGGACATGTGACCTGGCTCATCCGGCAGGGTGTCGATTTCATCTTCTATCCGGCGCTTTTCTACGAACGGGAAGAGTTTCCTGAGGCAAACGATCACTATAACTGTCCGATCGTCACCTCCTATTCCGAAAATATCAAAAACAACGTCGAGGAGATCGGCCGGGGTGAGGTTCTTTTCCGCAATCCCTTTATGTCCTTCCGGGATTTAAAGACCGTTACGGAAGCCCTTACGAGAGAATTCAAAGAGCTTCCTGTAACAGATGTTATGAATTCCTGTGAAGCGGCCTGGAAAGAACAGGAGAAAGTACGGACCGACATGCAGGCAAAAGGCGAGGAAGTGCTCCGCTACATGGAAGAAAACCACAGGCGCGGCATCGTTCTTGCCGGCCGCCCTTACCATATTGACCCGGAAATCAACCATGGCATTCCGGAGCTGATTAATTCCTATGACTTTGCCGTATTGACGGAGGACTCTGTCTCCCATCTCGCGGCGCCCGAACGGCCGCTTATCGTTTCCGACCAGTGGATGTATCATTCCAGACTGTATGCCGCCGCGAGCTACGTCAAAACAAGAGACGATCTGGATCTGATTCAGCTAAACTCCTTTGGCTGTGGTCTGGATGCCGTTACCACGGATCAGGTCAACGATATTTTGTCAGGTTCCGATAAAATCTATACCTGCCTGAAAATCGATGAGGTGAATAATCTGGGTGCGGCCAGAATCCGTATCCGTTCCCTGATTTCCGCAATCAAAGTGCGGGAGCAGAAAAACAAACAGCGCACGATTCAATCCAGCGCTATCCGGAAGGTTGCGTTTACGGAAGAAATGCGCAAAAATTACACCATTCTCTGTCCGCAGATGTCCCCAATTCATTTCGACATCTTACAGGCCGCTTTTGCTGCCTGCGGTTATCAATTCGAAGTATTGGGCAATGATAACAGACATGCGGTGGACGTAGGGTTGAAATATGTAAATAATGACGCGTGTTATCCTTCTCTGATCGTTGTGGGACAGATCATGGATGCCCTGCTTTCCGGCAGATATGATCCGGATAAGGTTGCGATCATCATGACTCAGACCGGCGGTGGCTGCCGTGCCACCAACTATGTCGGCTTTATCCGAAGAGCGCTGGCGAAAGCCGGTATGCAGCAGATTCCGGTAATTTCCTTAAATCTTGCCGGAATCGAAAGCAATCCGGGCTTCCATCTGAATGCGGACCTGTTCCTCCGCCTCGCTTATGGCGCCGTATTCGGTGACATTTTCATGCGCTGCGTCTATCGGATGCGCCCCTATGAAAAAGAACCCGGCTCCGTAAATGCCGTTCATCAGAAATGGATCGGCCGGTGCCGCGAATTTGTATCCAAAAAGCATATGAGCCACTTTACCTTCCGCAAAATGTGCCGCGAGATCGTGAAAGAATTTGACTCGATACCAATTACGGACGAGAAAAAGCCGCGTGTCGGCATCGTCGGTGAGATCCTCGTTAAATTTGCGCCCGCCGCCAATAATCATCTGGTGGAACTTCTGGAAGCGGAAGGCGCGGAGGCGGTCGTTCCCGATCTGATTGACTTTATTCTTTACTGCTTCTATAACCAGATTTATAAAGCCAAATACCTCGGCACCTCCAAAAAAGCGGCCATTATTTCAAAATTCGGTATTGGGGCCGTGGAAAAACTGCGTTCCGGCGCCGCAAAAGCCCTCGCAAAGAGCAGGCACTTTGATCCGCCCGTAAGCATCTACCGACTCGTCGAATATGCCGAACCGATCGTTAATATCGGCAATCAGACCGGCGAAGGCTGGTTCCTGACAGGCGAAATGGTTGAACTTATTCACAGCGGCGTAAACAATATTGTCTGCACACAGCCCTTTGGCTGTCTGCCAAATCACGTGGTCGGTAAGGGCGTTATCAAGGAACTGCGGAAACGCTATCCGCTCTCCAATATCGTTGCCATCGATTACGATCCCGGCGCCAGCGAAGTAAACCAGCTTAACCGGATCAAGCTGATGCTTTCCACGGCACAGAAAAATCTGAAAAAACAGACACCGAAATAAACCGATGCCGGTAAAAGAAAAAGCAGATGTGATTCCTGAATTCTCAGGTCACATCTGCTTTCTTACGATCCTGTACTCATCGTCCTGCCGGTAGAAGGAACATTCAAAATTTCCACCGCTTAAAAATCGGCTCATATCATCTTCGTCCAAATCTACCATACATACATAACACTCGTAATCTTCATCATAAATATAATTACTGCATGTATCACAATGGCTCATGTTCCTTACTCCTGTCAACAGCTTCCATCCGCTGAACGCATCCTCTTCCTTCGTTTTTGCAGAAGCGTTCCGATTTCAATAAAACGTGTTATTCAGTTTTCGGTTGATAAATCTGATTTTTCCCTTGTCTTCTTCCACAAGCAGGCGGATTGCCTCATCCGCCGCTTCCTTCTGCAGCTGATTCACGCAGAAAATGCAGGTTCCGAATTTGTCTCTGGAAAAAAAGCCGGGTTTTTCCCACTTAACATAATAAGATACTCTGTTCTTCAGTAAAAGCTTTTCAATCCGTTCTTTCATACTCAAATCGGTGACCTGACACCATTCCAGTTCATTGTGTACTTTAACTTTTTGATACGCTGTCTCCATCCCTCAATACCTCATTCGTAAGTTTCTGTCTGAAATTATATACAGTTATTATATCCCTTTTTCTCTGTTTACGCAAGGTTGCAGAACGCTTTCATTTGTGTTATCGTTATCTTTAAGATTATCATCGTATTATAATACAGATTGGAGAACGATTATGCCTATTAAAATCAAAAATTCACTTCCGGCCAAAACGATTCTGGAAGGAGAAAATATTTTCGTCATGACCGAATTTCGTGCATTACATCAGGATATCCGGCCTTTAAATATGCTGATCTTAAATCTGATGCCTACGAAAGTCGTTACGGAGACGCAGCTTCTCCGCAAGCTTTCCAACTCTCCCCTGCAGGTAAGCGTGGAATTCTTACAGACTGCAAGCTATACCCCCCAGCATACCGATTCCAACCATCTGGAATCCTTTTATACCACCTTCGATCAGGTAAAAGACCGTAAATTCGACGGCATGATCATTACCGGCGCACCGCTCGACTATGTAAAATTCGAAGATGTCACCTACTGGAAAGAGCTTTGCACCATTATGGAGTGGGGCAAGACCCATGTACACTGTACTCTGCACCTGTGCTGGGGCGCCTATGCCGGTCTCTACTACTTCTACGGTCTGGAACGGACAGACTATCCGGAAAAGCTATCCGGTGTCTACGCCCACAAAGTATTGAAAAAAACATCGCCGCTGTTCCGCGGCTTCGATGATATTTTCTATGCGCCGCAGTCCCGCGCCATGGGAATCGAGGCTTCCAAAATCGCTTCCGTCCCGGAGCTGGAGCTGATGGCTGTTTCCGACGAAGCCGGCGTCACAATCGTAAAAACCACAGACAGCCGCCACTTTTTCGTCAGCTGTCACCCGGAATACGATTCGGACACACTGTCCAAAGAATATTTCCGGGATCTGGAAAAGGGAATGAATCCGAAAATTCCGGTCAATTATTTCCCGAATGACGACCCTGCCCAGGCTCCGATCGTCAACTGGCGCTCCACCGGCCAGCTGTTATACTCCAACTGGCTGAATTATTATGTGTACCAGACGACGCCGTATGACGTAAAGGAAATTGTATAACACTTGTTACATACCTGCATTTACAGAAGGGCACGCCATGGAGCTTTTTCTTCACGGCGTGCCCTCATATAATCTGATCTGTTCCGGCTGTATCATCAGAAAATGCCTGATATCACCGTGGGAATTTAATCCCCCGCACGTAACAGATCAGGAACAACACGAACAACAGCAGATTATGGGCAATCATACAGGCCCATGCAGAAATCAGACCGAGCCCCAGCAGCTGTGTGCAGAGAAATGTTCCTGCGATACGGACAATCCACATACCGATAATATTATAGACAAAAGGCGCTTTCGTTTTTCCAACGCCCATCATAAAACCTTCGATAATAATGGAGAATCCATAAAAAGGCTCCGAAACCGCCACCATACGCAGGACAGTCGCTCCCAGTGCAATGACCGCCTCATGAACCGAAAAGAGGCGCATCAGGGCCGGTGCGGCGACAAAAAGACATGCGCCGGAACCCGTCATCAGAATCATTTCAAGCGGAATAAAAACGGATGCCAGACGCTTCATGCGCCTGTCGTCATTGGCGCCGCACGCATTGCCGGCCAATGTGGCCGCCGCCGTCTGCATGCCGTATCCCGGAATATAAAAGGCTGATTCCACCGTATTGGCAATGGTATGCGCCGCAGTTGCCACTTCACCGAGAGAATTGATCATGGCCGCAAATGCCACATATCCAAGAGAGGTTCCGAAGCGCTGCAGCATATTGGGAAATGCCACTCTCAGACAGGGCCTTAAAATCTGCAGATCAGGAGAAAATCTCTGTCCTTTTGGCGAAATCATCTTATGCCGCCAGAGTACACAGGCAATACAGATTCCCCCCGCCGTAAATGCAATGGCGCTGGCAATGGCCGCGCCGATCACACCAAATCCTGCCCCCCATATGGTAAAATGCAATGAGAACACTTTTGCCCGTCGGGACGGATAAATCAGGAAGAAATTCAAAACCACATTGATCAGGTTCACAAACAGCCCGATTTTCATCGGTGATTTCGTATCTCCCGCGGCACGCAGCAGCGTGCCGAAAATAATGCTGGCAGTCCTTGGAAGCATGGGCAGATACAAAATCAGGAAATAGGCAGATGCCATTTCCCGTATCTCCGGGGCTACCTGCATCCAGACAGGTATTTTTCCGCTTAAAAGTACCGTAAGCGCCGTAAAAAATATGCCCAGAATGCCTGTAAGCAGGACCGCCTGGGCAGCTGCACGTTTCGCGGCGGTCTGATCGCCCGCTCCGTATGCTTTGGCTATGTAAGAAAGAAATCCTACTCCCACCGCAGAGATCGTACTGCCGATAAGCCAGTTTACGGTCCCGGTGGAACCTACCGCCGCAGTTGCCTGTGTTCCAAGAGATCCCACCATCGCCGTATCGATATACTGAACAGCCGTCTGCATAAGCTGCTCCAGCATCGTAGGCCATGCAAGGGCCAGAATCGTAAACAGCATACTGCGGTCCGATATCCGGTCATTTTTCTGATTCATTGCAGATATTCCTCAATAAACTCCTCTTCCGACAAAATTCTGACGCCCAGCTCCTTCGCCTTCCTGTTTTTGGAAGAATTCGAAGTCACATCATTATTGATCAGCCCGACAGTCTTCGCACTCACGCTTCCGGTCACCTTTCCACCCTTCTGCTCGATCAGCTCCTTCAGCTCGTTCCGGTTCTCATAATGATTCAGGCTCCCGGTGATGACAAAGCTTAATCCCATAAGAGTCTGCTCCGTCTCCTCTGTCTGTTCTATGACAATCTCGATCTCCTCCAGAAGATGATCTAACTGTATCCGATTCTTTTCCTCCGCAAAATATTCAAAGAAAGCGCCGGCCAGTACCTCCCCGACACCGTCTATTTCGCTCAGTTCTTCCGTCTGCGCCGCTTTCATCGCATTCAGATCATAGCGGTAATAACGGCAGATCATTTTGGCGTTGGCAAGACCGATTCCCGTAATGCCCAGTCCGTAAATAACCCTTGGAAGCGTTGTCTTTCTGGCCTCTTCGATACTGCTCAGAAGATTTTGACAGGATTTTTCGCCAAAGCCTTCCATCTGCATGATTTCCTCCGCATAGCGGCTCAATCTGAAAATATCCGCATATTCGTGGAGAAATCCTCTGCCGATAAATTTCTCCAGCGTCGCTTCCGAGAAACCGTCAATATTCATGGCATCCCTGCTGACAAACAGCGCAAAAGACTTGAGCTTCTTCGCATCACACAATGGATTGGTACAGTATAATGACCGCACTTCATTTACCTGTCGAATTTCCGTTGGCTGTCCGCATACCGGGCAGGTTTCCGGAATTCTGACGTTATCGCTTCCGGTCAGGTTTTCCGCAATCTGCGGAATAATCATATTGGCTTTATAGACCGTAATACGGTCTCCGATTCCGAGCTTCAGTCCCCGCAGAATACTGATATTGTGGACGGACGCCCGGCTGACCGTTGTTCCCTCCAGTTCCACAGGCTCAAAAACGGCAATCGGATTGATGAGTCCGGTCCGGCTGGCACTCCATTCGATCTCCTTTAACACGGTCTCACGAAGCTCATCCGCCCACTTAAAAGCGATGGAATCACGCGGAAACTTAGCCGTCGTTCCAAGTGAAAGCCCGTAAGCAATGTCGTCATAAACGAGCACCAGTCCATCGGAAGGAATGTCATAATGCTCCACCTTTTTCTCAAAATCATCAACTGCTTCCAAAATCGTATCAGGTGTTACCTTTCGATATTCCACAACATCAAACCCCTGCTCTTTCAGAAAAAGAAACTGCTTTTCTCTGGAATTTTCGAAATCCACGCCTTCCGCTTTGACAAGACTGAATGCATAAAACATCACATTCCGCTCCGATGTCACCTCATTATTGAGCTGGCGCACGGAACCGCTGCAAAGATTTCTCGGATTTTTATATTTGCTGTCCACCTCTTCAATCCGCCGGTTGATCTTTTCGAAATCAGAATAGGAGATCACCGCTTCTCCCCGCAGAATCAGTTCACCCTGATAAGGAATCGAGAGCGGAATATTCCGAAATACTCTGGCATTGTTCGTAATGACCTCTCCCACCTCTCCATTACCTCTTGTTACCGCTTTTGCAAGTTTTCCTGCAAAAAAGGTCAGCACGATGGTGAGCCCGTCCAGCTTCCATGACAGAAGAGCGTCATTTCCATTCAACCAGTCGCGCAGCTCTTCCCTGCTTTTGGTTTTCCCCAGAGACAGCATCGGCCTCTCATGGCGTTCTTTCGGCAGCTCCTCCACCGCCTCATAGCCGACCCTTACAGACGGACTATTCGATAATATAACACCCGTTTCTTCTTCCAGCGCCGTAAGCTCGTCATAGAGACGATCATATTCGAAATTGCTCATGATCTCCTGATCCTGCGCATAATACGCTTCGGACGCGCGATTCAGAAGAACCGTCAGTTCCTTCATCCGTTCTATTTTTTCCTTCTGCATGGATTTTCCTCCATTTCCACTCAGTAAGCCTGTTCTGCCCTGCCCTTTATCCTGTCCTCACTCTTTCTCCGGAGCTCCTCTTATTCCCCGTTCTTTGCCGTCTCCGGAAAACACAGGGCGTACAGTCTTATCCGCTCTTCCTCTGTTAATTCCCGGTATTCTCCCGGTTTCAGCATTCCGAGCTCTATATTCATAACACGCGTTCTTTTTAAACTTCTTACCTGATAGCCGATTGCACCGCACATTCTGCGAATCTGCCGGTTCATTCCCTGTGTCAGAATCATCCGCATCGTATCGCTTTCAAGCCGCGTGATTTCACAGGGCCTCGTCATCAGCCTCAGCTCTTTCAGATAAATGCCTTTCCGCATCTTGTCAAGCGCCGCATCCGTCAGAGGTTTGTTGACTCTGACAATATATTCTTTCTCATGCCGGTTGGTGCCCCGCATCATGGACTCGATCAAGTCACCGTCATTGGTCATTATGAGCAGTCCTTCCGAATCCTTATCCAGCCTCCCCGCATAGGTCAGTCTGTCCGGATAATGCAGAACATCCGTAATTTTTACTTCGGCATGCTCATCGCGTTCCGTACAGACCACTCCAACCGGTTTATAAAATGCCAGTGCCACTTTCCGAACGCCGGGCCGGACCGTTTTACCGTTTACCTGAACCGTATCTTCTTCTGTCACCTTCCTGCCGGGCAGTGCAGTCTGCCCATTGACGGTCACGGCTCCCTGTTCGATCAGCTTATCCGCGTCTCGTCTGGAACAGACGCCGCACTGCGCCAGATATTTATTCAGCCTTGTTTCTTCCATCCCGATACTCCTGTTTCCCCCGGACTCTTACGGCCTCCTGTTCCCAGCCTGAATCATCCGCCGTCTCTGCCTGCTCCCGGGTCCGGATCATCCGTCTCCACCTGCCCGCAGATCCGCACCATCCTCCGTCTCCGCTGCTCTCAGGTCCGGATCATCCACCTTACCGCTCCCCGTCCGCCTCTCTGACGACGCCATGTTCCATGAGAAAGTTCTTCCATTCCGCATAATTATTGGCATACAGATGTACGCCGTCGAAGGTCAGTTCACTTTTCAACAGGCCGTTTTCATCCGTAAAAAAGGGATTGCTGTCCAGATAAAAAATATTGATTCCGTCAGCCAGACTTGCCGCAGCCACATTTTTGGCATTGATATTAATATTATTAAATTCTGTCTCCAGATTATTCTTTTCCTGACTGACATGCAGATTCGCCATCAGAAAAAAAATCGCCTGAGGCTGCCACTCTCTGATCTGGTCGAGCAGCTCCTGATAATGCTTCCTGAAATATTCGGTATCTCCATATCCGAGTTCATTCATGCCAAGCATAATATAAATTTTTCCATATTTTTTCTCCTGCAGCACCTGGCTCAAATTCACTTTCTCGCCGGTCTTCTGCCAGGTCACGCCCTTTTCTCCAAGCAGCTTATAGATCGTCATACCGTTATCACAGTAAAAATCCGCATCCAGTCCCGCATAATCGGATATCCCTATCGTCCTGGAGTCTCCCAGAAAAGCGGCATCCTTAAAGTAGTCTTCCGTCACCGTCGTATAAGGATAATCTGTCGTCAGCGCTGTTTTCCCCACATCCTCATAATAAATGGAGTCCGTCTCTACCGGAGGATACTCAACGAATACGGTTTCTCCCACAATTTGCTCTTCCTCCGGAACCGCTTCCGAATCTTCCTCCGGGAGCTGAACCATCGGGCCTTTGGCAAGCTGTGTCTGCGCCTGAATTCCCATCTGCCCCGCATTCCGATCGGATAATACGACTGCCGCTGATTCCGATTTCATAAAATTACCAATGTTATTTTTCTTCTCAGCTTCCCAGACGACTGCAAAAAGGGGATTGGATACCAGATCCCCCCATTTGACCCTTCCATAATCACGATAAATAATCAATATGATTCCGCCTATTGTCATCAACAGCCACATCACCAGCAGCGCTGCCAGATACGGGCAGTTATGTATCATCTTCTTCAAACGCTTCATGAAAAACTTTCACTCCCAAAGTTTAAAATCTGAAATAAAGGAACGGATTATCGCTTCCCGTCATAATCTCATAGACCGAGAAGCAGAAAATAAGTGCAACGAGCACTATTACATACCACTTCTGCTTATACTTGCGGTACATGTCCATCGGATAAGGAGTCGAAAATAGAATACAAAAAATAAATAACACACCATATTCTTTCAGGTAACGCATCACCTGTCCACTGCCCACAATCACGTTCGACGCATGAATGCCGATCATATTCTGCAAATAATATAACAGCTGTTTCATATCAGTAATCGCGAAAATCATCCATGTCACGGGAATCAATATCATGATATAGAGATGCCCTGCATACTTTTTGCTTTCCAGCCATTTCCCGAAGCCTTTCTTTTCAACCGATATCAATACGAAAAACACAATTCCCCACAGCGCGAAATTAAAGCTTGCGCCATGCCATAATCCGGTCAGCGCCCAGACAATAAACAGATTCAGAACCGTCCTGAAAAATCCTTTTCGATTACCGCCAAGCGGAATATATAAATACTCCCGAAACCACCGTCCGAGCGTAATATGCCACCTTCTCCAGAACTCGGAAACGGACTTGGATGCATAAGGATTATTAAAGTTCCTCGGAATCCGAAAACCAAGCATTTTCCCCAGTCCCTTCGCCATCAGAGAGTATCCCCAGAAATCAAAGTAAATCTGAAAGGAATAGGCAAAGGCACCCATCCATGCCGCCGTCACCGACAGATTCCCCGCACCGGCCGTCATAAGCGCATTCCAGAGCGTACCGATCTGATTCGCCAACAGTACCTTTAAGCCAAGGCCGATGCTGAAAAGCTTAAAACCACTCTCTACCGTCTTTGACCGGATTTTCCGTTCCTTCATCCGCTCCGCCACTTCCCCGTATTTAACGATCGGACCGGCGATCAGCTGCGGAAACATCGTAACATATGCCGCGAAGGACACAAAATCGGCTTTTTCCTTCAATTTGCCCCGATAACAGTCAAACAGATATGAAGCGATCTGAAAAGTATAAAAACTGATTCCGAGCGGAAGTGAAAGCGACAGAAGCGGTATCATTTTCCCGGCAAAGATCTGATTGAAGATTCCCGCCGTGAAATTCCAGTATTTAAAAGCAAAAAGCATTCCGAAATTATAAATTAACGATAAAATAAGAACGGGTTTTGCAGTCTTTTTTTCTTTTTCAAGAATCAGCTTTCCTGCTCCGAAATTGATCAGAATAGACAAAATAAGCAGCAGAACATAATAAGGTTCTCCCGCTCCGTAGAAAAACAGGCTTCCCGAAAGCAACACAAGATTACGGTATTTTCCGGGAATCAGAAGATATATTAGCATAAAAACCGGCAGAAACCGGAATAAAAACTCCACACTGGAAAACAGCATATCTATGACTCCCTAACAAACGATTCCAGATATAAGTATATTCCAGGTGGAGCTAATTTACAAGTGGTACGATAGAGTTATTTTTTCCTAAACAGAGGTATTTTTTATCTGCCAGATGACAAACGACTGTTCTCCCAGACGACAGCTTCCGTCCGCATAATCCGCCGCTCCGATTTCAAACAGTTTCGTTCCCGACTCGACTGCAGATTCCAGGGCCTTCGGGGTTTCGGCTGATACCGTCATAAGATCCTCCATCCTGATCACCGCTTCCTCTCCGGAGGGATTACACATCATCAGCAGATTCCCGCGGCGGTATGCGAAGCTTCTTACGCCTTCCTTCGCATAGAGCAGCTCCAGATTTTCGTTATCCGTAAGCGCTTCCTGTTCTCCCCGGAGTTTCAAAACGGCTTTTACGACATGCAGTAAAGAGTCCGCATCCTGCTCCTGAGCTTCCGCCGTCGGCGCATTAAGTGTTATGTCAACCGGCAGATAGAGTTTCTCCGGCTCCGCCGTTGAAAAGCCATGATTTTTCGAGCTGTCCCACTGCATCGGGGTCCGGGAGCCGGTTCTCGTATAGCCGCCTTCCTTCGTGATCAGCTCTTCCTGATAGCGCATGCCGATTTCATCGCCGTAATAAAGGAAGGGATTCCCCGGCATGGTAAAAAGAAAGGCATAGGCTAACTTCAACTCCCGCACATCCAGAAAATGAGAGGCGCGTACCGTATCGTGATTGCCCGTAATCAGGCAGTAATGTCCGATTTTTCGAATCTTCTCATAGCTTTTCAGATATTCTCCGAAAAAGTCCAGTATACTTCTCGTACTGTCTTTCCGGAAAAAGCTGTTGTTTACGCCATCCTTTTTATCACGCATCAGCAGGTTATAGCCGTTTCCGCCCCAGTCCAGACAGAAATCCATATGAAATCCCGCCGGAATCGCAAGCTCCGGTCTGTTCCATTCGGAGACAATCGCCGCTTCCGGATAGCTTTCATCAAGCATCTTTCGGATCTCTTTCCAGATCATGCACGTTCCCGTTTTTTTCTCATCATCATTTTTCACAAGAGAATCCGCCATGTCCACCCGGAAACCGTCGCATCCGGCATCCAGCCAGAAACGCATAATATCTTTAAGCGCCTCCTTCGTCGCAACCGCCGCGGGATCGTCCATACCCTTCTGCCAGGGCTGCTCCGGATGCAGGAATCCGTAATTTAATGCCGGCTGACATTTAAAAAAATTCAATACATAGACGCCGTTTCGCTCACTTTCTCCCGCCACATGCTTCAGACCCTCCGGCGCCTGAAACCAGTTGTCGGTCCAGATATAACGGTCGGAATATTCGTTGCGCTCTGCCCTGCTGCTTAACCGGAACCATTCATGCTCCTCGGATGTATGACCGGGTACGAGATCCAGCAAAATGTGCATATCCCTTCTGTGCACTTCCTGAAACAATCGCACCAGATCTTCATTGCTTCCATATCTGGCCGCCGTCTTTTTGTAATCCCGCACATCATACCCCGCGTCCTGAAAAGGGGAATCATAGCAGGGATTCATCCAGATTGCGTTACAGCCAAGTCCTTTAATATAATCGAGTTTCTCGATAATGCCCTGAAAATCTCCGATTCCGTCTCCGTTCGAATCCTTGAAGGACTGTGGATAAATCTCGTAAAACACTGCGTTTTTTAACCATTTTGGCATGATATTGTTCTCTCCTTCCGCAACCCTTTCGGGTAATGATTTTTCATCTGTCCGCCTCCTGCCTTGCCGAATCCCGCCGCATAGCCGTCTATTGAAAGAAGCGTCCATCCCTTCCGGTCCGCGTCACAGGCAAAAGACTCTCCCCGCAGGCAGCTTTCTGCCTGCTCCTTCGTCATTTCATATTGCTGCTTTACCATTTCCGGTGAAAGATACAGCGCAAGCGCATGAGAAGGCTCGAAACGGTTCTTTTTCTCCGTACCAAGATGCAGTCCCGGCCGGAGAACCTTCAGGCCGTTTAACGAAGGCGTCTGTCCGGGCGTCAGATAGATCTGTTCACCAAATGCCAGAAAAACGCCATTCCCGACAAGCTTCTCAAAAGCGGCTTCCGAAAGCCCAAGTTCTTCCCTCAGAAATCTCCGGCACAATCCGATGCCCTCTGTCTCCTTCGTATCTTTTTTTTCCTTTTTCCGCCCGGCCTTCTTCCCTTCTGCGGCCTCTCCGTTCGTTTGGTTGACATAACACTCGATCGCACCCGCTTTTCGCAGTTTCGCGATAAAGTGTCCCTCTCCCGCCAGCTTATGCGGCCACAGCCGCATGGTATGTTCGATTCCCTCCATCCGGCCTGCGGCCTGCTCCGGTAAGGCCGCTGCCCATTCTTTCCTGCCCGGCGCGAAAAACTTCTCCTGTACCGTTTCCTCAACGGAGAATTCGGGATGCTCTCCCAGAAATCCGGCCACAACCCCCTCGTTCTCCTCCGCCGAAAAGGTGCAGGTCGAATAAACAAGGACGCCGCCGGGCCGCAGCATGCCAGCCGCCTGCTCCAAAATCGAACGCTGTCTGGCCGCACACATCCTGACATGTCCCGGTGACCATTCGGCTATGGCAGTTTCGTCTTTCCGGAACATGCCCTCACCGGAACAGGGAGCATCCACCAGAATCCGATCAAAAAAGGAAGGGAAAAAGGCCGCCAGCCGCTCCGGTGTTTCATTGCACACAACGGCATTGGCGATCCCCATCCTTTCGATATTCCGGGACAATATTCCGGCTCTTCCGACCACGATCTCATTGGATACGAGAAGCCCTTCCCCCTTCATTTTGCCCGCAATCTGCGTACTCTTTCCTCCGGGCGCGGCGCACAAATCCAGAATCCGTTCACCGGGCCTGGGTGAAAGCGCCTCCACTACCGCCATCGCACTCGGTTCCTGAATATAATAAACTCCGATTTCATGAAAAAGGCTTTTCCCCGGCTGCTGCTCCGGCATATAATAAAAGCCCTCCTCCGTCCATCTGACCGATGTAAGGGAAAAAGGCATCTGCTTTAAAAAGGCATCCCGATCCGTTTTTAACGGATTAAAACGCAGTCCATACCACCGTTCCTTATCATAAGCCGCCAGAAAATCCTCATATTCCTCTTCAAGCATTGACTGCATCCGTTCCGTAAAAGGCTGCGGAAGCGCCGCCCTTCTGTCTTCTGTCATATAACTGCCCTTTCTTTCATCCGATGCCCACATTTTAACAGGGACGAAGCGGAAAGTCAATGTGCCGGCTCATTTTCCGAGCGTGCTTCTTTCGCCATATTTATTATAAGAATCCAACAGATAAGATTGTTCCGTTCGCATCTGTTCAAATTCCTCCTTTGTAACACTTTTCCTGCCGGTCTCTTCCTTATCCGGACTTTTCCCGGAATGCTCACGGCCCGCTCTCTGCTGCATCCCCTGCAGAAAGGTCTGCACACGGCTGCCCAGTTTTCGGGCCGATTTCAGAATCGCGAAACGCTTCCGCCCTTCCTCCGGCACAGACATCGGCACGGCTTCCGCTCCAGCCATATTCCCGGCATTGCCCGCATCCGGCTTTAAAGCCGCAGGCGTTCCCTGCACCGTCCGCACCCGACTTCCGGCCGCGGCTCGTAAAACATTGGCCCCTTTCCCTTTCCGCTCACCATGCAGGCTGTCCTCAAGTCCTCTCAGCCCCTCTTTCGCCAGCCCGCCGCCAGGCCATCCTTCCTCCATCGTATGCGAAAAAGACGGCTGTGCCGCCTGCACACCCGTCTGTTGTATATTCGCATTTTTTCCGCCTCCTCCGCCGTCAAAGGAGACACCGCCGAGCATTTTTCGTCCCGGCCGTCTGTCGTGATTATGGAATGCGCTGTTATCCCATCGAACCACATGATATTCCACCGGCTTTTCTTCCTGAATCCAGTGCATCCGCTTCATGCCCTTTCCGCCGCTTCAGCCAGTCCTTCCGGAAGCTATGACCAGAAGTTGAAATAATTTCCTCTGGAACCAAAATTTTTCAGCAGACTGCTGTATGAATTATTGATCAGGTTGTTCATGCCTGATACCGCATTTTCCTGCACATTCTCCGCCGCCGCACCTGTTTTGACCGCAAACGAACTGCTGCCGCTTCCCCAGGCCTTCTCAAGCTGCTCTAAGCTCGCACCCTTTAATGTCTTTTCGTTCACTGACAGGGTACCGTCGGAATTTCTCGTCACGCCCGTCGCCTGCAGAGCCGAACGGCACATCATCGCATTGGAATTTAACTGGTTCAGATAGCTGTTATCCACTCTGCTGCCACTGCTTTTTAAGCTGCGCACCATCCCGTTATAATTGTTGACAAACTCCCTGACCTTCTTTGTGATACCGCTCGTGTCACCGCTTTCCTTTGCCTTGGCAAAAACAGAGTCTTCTCCCGTCTTCGTCAGTTCGGAAGCCACATACTGCACCTGTCCCGCGCTGTTTTTCATATTCTGATAGACTGTCTTATTACTGCCCGCCTGATTCGTTTTCGACGCGTTTAAAAAGCGCTCGGCTCCACTTGCCTGCAGCCGGCTCATCCGGCGTCCCTGACTGACAGTCGATTTACCTCCGATACCAAGCATTGCACTCATAAAATTTCTCGTTACTCTCATATGATCGTTCCACCCCTTTTTTCGTCTGATACGGTCCGGCCGGTCTTTCTGTTGCCAAACCGCACCGTTAAGAATGTTTTCATAATTTATATCGGGCATTCCTCCGAAAACTGTAGCGCATTGTAATCAACTGCCCTGTTT
>CALDLG010000111.1 GCA_937910785.1 uncultured Lachnospiraceae bacterium
CGCCTCCTCCAGCTGTCCGTTGTCATCCAGGCAGACAACATGAAGGTTTTCCTCTCCGATTCCCTTCGGAACCGGAACCGTAATCTCCATCATCTGCCTGCCCAGTCCCGTAATCGGAATGGATGTATCCGCTTCCCGCAGCGTAATCTCATACCCTGACAGATTTGATGGTGTACGATTTCCATAAACTTCCTGATAAGCCTCAAGAATCTCGCTTCTCGCGTCAGAGCTGTCTGCGATATCCAGATAATAGCCTTTCTCCGCACCATCTAAGATTGCGGAGGCTGTTCCATTATCCTCGATAAAATTACTGTCAATGCGGACCTCCACGCCGGACGCCGGCGCTGTCGGTCCGGCTCCGCCGTTCTGCGTATTCCGCGGAATCTGTATTTTATCCAGCTGATACGACGTCGTATGAATCATAAAGGTATCCGGATAGGAAACAAGAGAGCCTCCGTTTTCGGGCATTGTAAAAATTTTTAATACCTTCTGCCCATTCTCCGAGGAAGCATGGCAGATCAGTCCCCGGAATCCGGACAAGCTCTGATCAAGTACCGTTCCTTCCAGTTCTACCGGCCCTTTAGGTATCACTGCAGTGCCCACTCCTTCAAATGCCAGCCCTCTGCAGGCATCATTATAAAGTTTGCCGGAAGCCGGCCCATAGGACAGCTTCGGCAGAGATGTTCCTTCAAAAATAACAATTCCGCTTTCGGCCTCTCTCACGGAATCAGGCGCATCAAAGGCAAGAAGACCAATTTCTTCCACCGACGCCGGAATAACAATATTCCTAAGCGGACATCCCTGATATGCCCGGTCACTTATTCTGCGCACCGACTTACCGCCTTCTGTTTCCGTCAGATTACTGCATCCTGCAAAAGCGCCCTCTCCGATGATTTCCACACTGTCCGGCAGAATTACCTTCGTAATGCCCGGATGGGAGGCAAATGCTCCCGGCCCGATCGTTTTGACGCCTTCCGGCACACTGACAGTGCTCCCGGTTCCCCGGTAATCCAGTAAAATCCCGTCTCCGACAATCAGAAAGTCTCCGCTGCCGCTCCGCTCCCAGTTTTGCAGCCATGCCGTATGCTCAAATGCCGATGGCTCGATTTCCGTTACCGTGCCGGGGATGACCACTTCAGTCAATCCTTCGCAGCCATAAAATGCCGCATAACCAATCTTTGTTACGCCTTCCGGTATCTCAACACCCGTAAGGCCGGATCTTGCAAAAGCAAAGTCTCCGATCTCCACAATCGTCTCCGGTATCTCAATCCGGGTCCGTTCATCATTATAATATGCCTGATCGGCGATTACCGTATCGTTTACAATCGTATATTTTGGAAATGCTGAGCCCTTTTTATCCCCGTTTCCGGAGATGCTCGCAATCGTTTCCCCCGTGTCCCCAAAAGCAATGCCATCCGTCCTGATCACAATATCGTTTCCGGAATTGACCGTCGCACTGGCATTGTCCACAAAAACAAATACCTGATTTCCGACAACCTTTGATTTACCCATAACAGAAGCATCTTCTTCCGATTCAAGCGGTTCCATATGGGTCACCTCATGATAATAATCTGCCGGAACGGCTTCTTCTTCCGACGTTTCCTCCTCATCGGCCATGATCCGGCTGATCGCATCAAACGGCGTATCCTCATACTCCGTCACTTCAATGTCTTCCAGTACAAGCGTATCCGCATAAGTCTTCGCCACACTGCCCGCTTCCGCCTGAATGTTCAGCTTCGTACAACCGTCAAAGGCTGTCGCATGAATCGAACTGACCGAAATCGGGATCGTAATATTGCGCAGACGAACACAGTCTTCAAATGCCTTCATCGCGATTGTTCTTACGGAATAAGGAATATTAACGATTTTCAGGTTTGCGCAGTTTGAAAAAGCGTATGCCGAAATTTCACTCACATTACCGCTGATATCCACGCTCTGCAGATTTCTGTCTCCCCAGAACGCATAGGTTTTGATCGTGCTGACCGTAGACGGCATTGAATAATAGCCGTCTTCCCGGCCTGCCAGCAACGCATACAGCGTATCCTGCGCTTCCCTGTTATAAATTGCGCCATCATAACATACAAAGCGGGAATTATCGTCAAAACTGACGGATGCCAGACTGATATCTCCTGCAAAAGCGCCGTCTCCGAGTGACTTTAACCCACTGCCAATCGTAACGCTGTTTAAAGACGGACAATCCGCAAAAGCGGCCTGATCGATCGTTTCTACCGAATCCGCAATCGACACCGACTGCAGCTGGCTGCATCCCCGAAATGCGCCGGAACCGATGGTCTTAACACCGTCTCCGATCATAATGCTCTGTATGGAATCATTTCCGGCAAAAGCTTCCGCCTCTATCTTTTCCACATAATCAGAAACAGACACGTTTGCAGACGTGCCATTGTATTTTACTAATGTAGTTCCGTTTACCTGAAAATCAGGTGCGGAAGCAGTATCCTCTGCTTCCACATCTGATACAGGCAGCTGTGTGATGGCGATTGCCACCGCCATCAACATAGCTCCTATTGCTCTTCTTAATTTTTTTCCCATACCCATAGGACTTCTCCCGGAAATCATCTGTTATGCCGTCCTGGTTCCCGCTCTCCTGTCCTTCTTCATAAAGAGAATGACAGACAGACATGCAAGGCCGAGTGACAGGAACCACTTCGGATGAATCGGGTCCCCCGTCTTAGGTGTTGTATCAATAATGCCATCCGACAGATTCTGCGTATTGACATATATCGTATACGGTGAGAAATGCGTCGCCGTAAAGCTGATACAAGGAATTCCGTTAATCGTTGTAAACCTCTCGGACAGATCTTCAAGCTGACCCGATACGACAGCCCCCATCATATTATTGCCGCCATAGGCTATCAGTGCGTCCGGAATCGGTATCGTAATATCCACCGTCAGACCCGTCGTATCCGTAATCTTCGTAATTCCCGTAGAATCATACAGACTGATATCCATCGCATAATACAATATATTGTCAAGGTTTCCGTACTTATTGGTCAGGGCACTCATAACCGCCTGCGTAGCCTCCGGCGTTTCGGAAATCTTCACGATAAAGTTATCCGTTGAGCCATTGACATTTGCCGTTGCCAGATCCTTGTTGTTAATGCCCGGTTTCGTAATATCCACTCTGGTACTTCCGTTATTACCATTCGTATTTCCAACCGGTGTAGTGTTGTTTCCGGTCGATGCCGTGCTGACGGTTCCCGTCGCCGGCGGTGTCAGCGTCGAAGCGTTCTCGAATTCCGCCGTCACAAGGACGTTATTCTCCGGCATGACAAAGGTCGTTGCCGATGCAAGCACCATAACGAGGTTCACACCGTTAGATTCCGTTCTCCATCTTGCGAATTTCTGTCCATCCGGAACATCCGCCACGATAATAACCGTTTCGCCCTCCGCATAACTGCCGCTTCCGTAGCCGTTCACAACCGTAACCGTATGCCTCGGCGCCGTTCCGGAAGAACTTGTCGAGGACGTCGAGCTGCCGGAAGTATTGGTCGTATTCGAGCTCTTATTGCTCGTATTGGAATTTGAACCGCTTCCATTGCTCGTATTCGTCGTACTGCCGCTTGTCGTATTGCCACTGCCGCCGTTATTTACCGTGTAGAGTGCGATAATCGACATATTTGACTGAACATTCGTACTGTCTTCACTGAATTTCAGGAAGGTATACCCTTCGTGATTTCTATAAGCAGGCTCTACTGCGGATTCTCCTGCCGGAATATACTGCGTAGGCCCAAGCTGTTCTCCGTCAATACCATCATAGAAGTTAACGATAAAGTTTCCGTCCACCGTTCCGTTGATAGAAGCGAATTTGGCAATCACATCCGTATTCTGTGTAATCGCATCGTTATAAACATCCACGCCGTTTGTTCCTACCCAGCCTTCAAAGCGGTATCCTTCGTGCGTCGGCGTTTCCGGAATCTGATCTCTCTTTAAGAACTCTCCGTCCTTTACCTGCGTAGCACTGATTAATGTTCCGTCCATGTCATAGAACTTCACATCCCAGGATTCCCCGATATTTTCCCAGACAAGATAATACTGGGATTTATCACCGTATGTATCCGCATAACGTCTGGCCGAAGAATCTTCATACGTAATAATATAAGTCGGCTGCTGTTTGTCGGGATCATGTTTAAAAGCATCCGTTGAAATAAACACTTCACGTCCCGGAATGCGCAGTCTCGTCAGCTTATCCCCTACAAACGCGCCTTTATCCACCTTGTTAACCGTATTCGGAAGATCAACTTCAATCAGGCTCTCACAGTCTTTGAAGCAGTTTTCGGGAATCACGTTAATTCCCGTTACATCCGTCAGATTCACAGTTGAAACATAATTACATGCCTCAAATGCCGCAGAGGCTATTTCCGTTACTTTGGTAAGAAGCGGGTCCACAGCGGAGGAAACCAGCGAATTATCGTTGTTCTTTCCTCTTGTTTCCAGACATTCTTCCAGTTTATACGTTTCTTCTCCGTTTTTGGAATACAAAATTCTGTTCTCTGTCAGATATTTCGGGTTATCCTCCGCAATATTCAGTGCGGTCAGAGACGTACAGCCCCGGAACGGCAGTCGACGGATATCCGTACATCCTGCGCCGATCGTAACGCTTCTCAAATTTTCACAGCTGTCAAACGCATAATCCGGCAGATAGGTAACCTGATTCAGATTAATGCTCTCCAGTCTGTCATTTCCCTTCACGATAATGGTATCGCCTTCTCCGCTCAGCTCATCGTCATAGGTTCCGCTGAACAATCCGCCGTATACATCGTTGATACGGTCCGTTTCCGACACGTTATAATCTGTATTATAATACATATTATACGTATTTTTACCGATCTTACTGTTGCTTAAATAATTGGCCACATTACCGTTATTATTGCCGCTTGTCATATAGCCGTTGACATCAATAGAAGTGACGCCATCCGGTACGTTGAGATTTTTCGTGGCATTCAGCAGCGCCCATTCTTCCTCCGTATAAGTCTGATATGGCCCGAATATTTCGCTGGTATTCGTATAATTGCCATACACATCATACGGATAAGTATCAAAATATGCAGTCGGCCGGCCCTTTGCGGCATATGCCGTCAGCGGCTCAAATAACCAGTCAACCGCGGAATTTCCCGCATCCACCGTATTTCTGGTCGTTGCAAAGGAATTACAGAAGGAACGGGAAACCCAGGGACCGTACAGCTCAAAGTTCTGATACAGCGCATCGATCTCCTCCTGCGTAGACGCAGCCTCATAGGCCAGCCTGAATTCCTCCCGCTTGCCGCTATACTGCGTACTTGCATACAATCCTTCATATGTGGCTTCCATAAAGTCCTGATAATATCCCGCTTTATCGAAACCGGCTTCCATGTAAACGCCATTTCTTACGGCATAGGATTCACCCAGAATATCCGCAATCTGATTATATTTCGGATAATCCAACAGCGTAACCTGACTCGTGCCGTTATCGCGCATAACCGTCAGGTAAGTCGGCGCCAGACTCTTATAGCATACCCTGATGCCTCTTCCCATATCATCAATCGTATTGTTCGGGTCCATCGCCCAAGAGAATGGTTGGTATGCCGCATTGATCATACCATGGAATGTCAGCTCCGAGCTGTTTGTCTGGAACGCATTTGCTCCCACTTTGAAATCCGCCGCTGCGCTCTCCGGCGTATTGAAATAAACGTCATATAAAGTGATGCAGTTCTGGAACGCGTTGTCTCCGATATTTCTGATGGAGTTTCCGATATAAACTCTCTCCAGATTGCCCCAGCGTGCAAAAACGCCATTATCAATGGTCTCAATCTGGGAATCATCCTGCAGCGTCAGCGTCCGGACAACCACACTCATCTTACGGTCATCCGTTTCGTTTGCATCATTTGCGAAGCAGTCGGAAGCGATTCCCGTTACCGTTGTTCCCGCTACGGTCGCCGGAATAACCAGATCAACCGTTCCGGGAGCTTTCTTAATACCCGGTTTCAGACTACAGGAAATCAGGACGCCGTTCTCGTCTATACATTCCAGATACTCGCCGTCACATACTTCCGTATATCGTTTGCCATTCAGATAATACACATAAGGCACATTGGGCACTTTTACCTGCTTGCCGTTTTCTACCTTGGTAGCCGCCATGGCCGTATACGCATTCCAGGTAGAAGTGCGCGGAAAAGCGGGCGTTCTGTTCGACAGCTGCGTATAGGGAGGTCCCTGTACGAAGAAATCGGGATTGGCTACCGATGCAAACAGCTCCGGCTCATATTTCGCAAATCCGCAGGAACTTCCCGTATCCGGGAAATTCACCCATTCCAGCGCAACACAGTCCTGAAAAAGATGATCGGGCACCGTCGTCTCTTCCGCCATACCATAAGCGGAAGGCATCGTCACATGCTGCAGATTCGTTCTGCCCGCAAGCACATAATCACCCATGCCTTTTCCGTCTCCGATGCCCCCGGCTCCTGTTGCTTTCCGGTTCCCGGCTATCCAGGAAGGGAAAACGAAATCCGTCAGAGAGCCCGATGCATTATTCCATACGGCAAAGGCTGCCTTGCCGATCGTCGTAATTCTCGTATCCGTATTGGGAGATCCTGCCATTTTGAACACGACCTCATTCAATGCGCCATCATTATAAAAAGCATAATCATCAATGGATACTTCCAACGCCGTTTTGGAAAAATCCACCTTATTTAACAGCGTACAATCCGCGAACGCTCCGGGGCCCACATACTGCAGCTCGCTGGGAAACGTGATTTCGCGCAGATTGGCGACTCCATAAAACGCCTCCGTACCGATATTCTGAACACCCTGCGTCAGATTTACCTCGGCAAGACGCGGGCAGTTCTTAAACGCAAAATTTCCGATATTGGCCAGATTCTGCATCGTAATGGATTCAATGAAGGAATCCTCGAACGCATGCTCCCCAATGTATTTGAGCGCGCTCGGCAATTCAATATTAACAACATTTTTTACATTATAGAAGGCTCTGTCGGATATACCGAGGAAGCTGGTCCAGTCCAGTATTTTAAAGCCAAGATCATCGTCGTTTTTATCTTTCTTGGACATATCGAGCCGACGGGGCACAAAGGAAAATACCGTGATGGAACCTCCGGCATCCGTTGTCGCCTCCGAATCGGCAACCCGTTCCAGTATGTATCCTTTCAACCCATTTGTTTTATTGCAGTAATACAGTCTCCAGGATTCTTCATCATTTTCCGAACTGAATCCGGCAATCACGCTTCCGTCCGGAGCGGTCGAGCCGCCTGCGGTTCTCTCGATTCCCTTCGGTTCTACCGGCGCTTTGCCGATCGCCGCCTCGATTTGTTCATCCGTCACTCCCGGATTCTTATCCGTATACTCAATATATTTTTTCTGATATGCTTCGTTTTCCTTCTTATATATCTCGTATGCCGTCTTCTGCTTGAAAAAAAAAAACAGGAAATATGTCCGGAATTCCTGATCTCCCGCATCCTCCTCGCTCGGCTCTTTGTTCAGATAAAAAACATCGTTTTCATGTTTTTTCTTAAAGGCTTCATACTCAGCCATTTTCACAACATGGTAATCATGGATCGGTTCCGCGGAAACAACAAGCTTCTCCGTCGGATAGGTATCATTATATCCGCAGATAATGCCTTTTTGTTCCTTATTGATCGTTCTCGTATAATATTCATACTGCCATTCCAGTCTGTAGGACGTTCCGCCGTTCTCCGCATTGGGACTGGTGCTGAATATATAGTGCGTTTTGTATATCTGATCTGATTTGGAAGGCGTCGTATAATTCGAACTGTCGAAATTCTTCTCATAAGCCTGGCTGATCTGGGTATATTCTTTATAATCGGCAGCTGCAGTCGGGTCACTCGGAAGAGAATCTACCACATTGCCCTTCTGATCAATGTACAACCCTTCCTCCACCGGATAGGCATACTCTCTTGTTACCGTCACCGCCCCATCGCCCGCATCCGGATTATCCGGTGCCGCTTCATTTTCCGGTACAGGAATCGCCGCCACCGCGACTGCGGTTATCATCAAAACAGCCGCAAGACTCCGTCTCACGCTCCTTTTTAATCTTCTCTTCGATTTTTTAACCGGTGTCTTCTTCGACATATCACTCTCTCCTTCTGTCGGTAACGCTTTTATCTGTCTGATATATGATATACGCAATTCTTCTGACGATTACATCAAAATATCCGTCTGGCCGGAAACTCCCTCCCCCGGAAACGGTATCAAAAGAAAACAAAGCATAATTATTACTATAATATATCGGCATATTCCGGGTGTTTGTTTAGCCTTTTATTCCGATTTTATGAAAAACAGGATAAAAAACTTCTCCGGACATGCCCTATATTGTGCCCGTATTTATATCATATACAAGATAGCCCCCTTATACGCTTATTACATACAACTTTATTTTACTATATCTGCGGATTTATGCAAGATTTTTTTGCATGGAAACTGCCGAAACTACTGAATCCGTTTCGCCACGACCACAAAACGCCCGTCCGTTTCGGAATTATCACATGTGGACAGCGTCAGCAGCTCATCGCCGAAACTGGCTGTTACCCCCGTATCATACAGTGACAGCGCCGCCATTTCCTGCATATTGGAGTCAAATTCCTTCTCGGAAACAGCGTCAAAGAACTGATAATACTTAAAGACAATTTCATCCTCATTATAAATTCTGGAACGGAATACATACATAACCTGATAGGTTCCCTTTTCGTAAATCGTATCGAACTGAATCGTCGCATGATCCTTATAATAGCTTTCACTGCTGTATTTATTCAAATTACCAAACATCTTACCGGAACGCATATGATGACCGTAAATAATCAGATTGGTATTCCTGTGTACGACATCGCATGCCGCATCCAGAAACAGGCTTCCGTTCTTGTCATATTCCTGGTCAAAATTATGATCCAGATAAAATACATTGTCCGTCGTCTGCAGGACAGGATAATCGATATTGGTTCCCTCAATTTTGAGCCAGCCGATCAGGCGTTTGTTCTTATTATACAGTGTCTCATACTCTTCCAGCACCGTAAGCTCAATCTCTTCCTCCTCCGTATAATGGATTGTCGTCCCCGGCGCTCCGGAAGAAAGCGTCGTGCTGCCCTTTAGATCAGCCAGATCATTATAATCCGACTGTGTCTTATCAGCAGCATAATAATAAATTCCATAATAGCCAAAGCAGCCAAGCGCAATGATGCCGCAGAGAATAACGATCAGTTTCCTTCTCTGTTCCCTTTTTTTCAGGACCGCCTTGATCTCCTTCTGCATTTTGGCATCGTAATCGTTCAGCGATACCTTCTTACGGCTGCTGTCTGTCTTCCCCGCACCGGCCGTCTTTTTCTTCTTTGAATTCTTTATTTTACTGTCCTTCGTATAGCCCTGCTTCTGATACTTTTCCGCAAGTTCCTGTATTTCGTCCTTAAAATCCCTGCCAACCAGCGTCGTCAGCTGATATTTTCCGGCTTTCAAATCCGCCGCCAGGCGGATCACCTCACCCGGCTGTTCCATATTCACTTTTGCCCTGACTGCATCTATCTGCGCCTGATCCCGTAACGCCGCTTTATAATCCGACTGTGTCCTGAACTGTCTTCCCGCAACAATCAAATCGGCCATGATCCAAACAACTCCTTTAACAGATATAATAGACTCCGGCAATCACCGGAATCTATTATATCATTTTAAAGATTTGATAGCAATAGCGTTGAGAAAGGGGCTCTCACTGTTCTTTCCCGGAGATCTGTTTAATAATAATATGCGAGAATCATAACCGGCTCAACCTTTCCGTCCGTAATGCCCCTGACCACAATGGAATCTCCGGCATTGACGTCGATCTTTACGGAATGCCCCAGCTGATAGCTTCCGCCGTCCCCGAAGGTATCGGCGCCATATCCCTGATCGCTCATATTCTGTCTGCTGACGATCTCGTTATTTTTACAGACATCGATGCTGAAGCTATTCGCATTATGGCTTCCCGTGGAAGTCGCATAGAAGCTGGCCGAAAGCGTAATTGTTCCCGTTCTGGCGACGGTAAAAGAGGCCTCACTGCGGCCGCTGGAAACAGCAGGCGATGTCACAATCTGCCAGGCGCCCGGATCATCGATGACATCCTGTCTCCCCTGCTCTCTTCCTGCCTCGAAGCCAAGATCATACCCTTCCTTTGACCCTTCCGCATAACCTGCCTGATAGCCGGCGGCTTCTCCGGCCTCAAAGCCCCTTTCATAGTGGGCCTGATTGTCCGCTCCATTTCCGATGCAAAGCCTTCCGTCCACCCATGCGGCTGTTCCTGCCGACAGATTATCCGCTGCCGCCGGTTCGATCTTCTGTTCTTTCAAAAATGCCACCGACTGAGACTGCAGAATTCCTTCCTCAATTCTGGTAAGCGGGAGTTTAACCGCTTCCCCGGATGCATCCGCTTCCTCCTGCTTATGCGTTACCAGTCCGTCCGCCGTAAAATAGGTTCCGATCTGGCGCAGCGCCCCTGCCAGCTTTACTGTATTTTCCGTAAAGGCTGCATCCAGACCGTCAATTTGATCCGCCAGACGAACAAAATCAGCAGAATCCAGAATAACCGCTCCACCGGCATAATCAATTCTGCCTCTGGACCGAATCTGTTCTCTTCGCTTCCGGCATTCTTCGGAAAGTTCAGGCAGCTTCGCAATGCCCTGTTCCTTTTGCAGACCGTCCGCACAAGCATACAAAGAATCAAAATCCGATGCATACAGACATACGTCTTCCTCTTCATAGACCAGATTCCCTCTGCTCATCGCACGAAAATCCGCAAGGACCGGCATCGTCGTCATTGTGATGCCGAAAGCTGCAGTCATTGCGGCAGCAATACAAATCATCGTTTTTTTCTTCATGTTCAGTTCTCCTTTTTCATATATTCCTGGGATTTCATCGTTTTTGAATAGTGGGATTGGGATATGTTATACAGACATTATTCAAAGAATGATCAGATGATAAATTATATATATCACGCAGAATCATAAAATGCAAATGCTTTCCTCTGCAAGATCTGTAGAAAAAACAAAAACGTTATATCGTAAATCAAAAATATTGACCCATATCTGGTAGTTCCTTCCGTCTTCCAAAGAAAACGGCTGCCAGATGTTGTATTGTGCAATTTTCTGACATCCGTTTTCCTTCATTTCGTTTGAGCGAAAACTTCCGGACCTTTACCGAACGTATCGCTTTTACTGATTTTGTTCAATAAATTTCAAAAATTCTTCGGCAGGCAGCGGTTTCGAAAAGAAATAGCCCTGAATGTAGTCGATACCAAGAGCGGAAATGATCTCCATCTGTTCTTTCGTTTCCACGCCTTCCGACACAATTTTCAGTTTCAGATCATGAATCATGCGCATGGCCGCTTCCATGACAAATTTCGCTTTCTGATCTGCAAAATAGGCCTGACTCATGCCCCGGTCAAACTTGACAATGGATACCGGCATTTCCACAATATAATTGAGATTGCTTTCTCCGCTGCCAAAATCATCCAGCGAAAAGGCCACGCCGTAGTCGAGCAGTTTCTTCATGTTTTTCTGAAAAATATGTCTTGTCTGAATAGGTGCGGATTCCGTAATTTCCAGATTAATGCAGGAAGGCTCCACATCATATCTGCGCATGGTCCCGATAAATGAATCGGCCAGATTTTTCTTCTCGCACTGCTTTACCGAAAGGTTCACCTCCACATAACGAATTCCGTAACGCTCCTTCAAATGATTTCTGCTGATAAAATCACAGGTCTTTTCGAATACAATTTCCCCGATTCCTGAAATGAGCCCCGTCTCCTCCGCAACCGGCACGAATTTGCCCGGAGGCACAATTTGCCCATCGTATTCTCTGATCCGCACAAGGGCTTCCGCAGAAACGAAACGCTTTTCTTTCGTGGAATAAATCGGCTGATAGAAAACCTCAATCCGGTCTTCCTTCATCGCCGCGGCAATCATCTCTTCTGTCTCTTCCTTTTCCCGGAAACCTGCAATCCGTTTGTCATCCAGCATAATAATATGTTTTTCCGGATTTCTCTCTTCTACTCTGAAATACCGGAGCATCTGAAAGACCTCTTCCGCATTTCTGAATATGGAAGAGTCCGTCATCAGCACATAATAAGGATTCAAAATCACCGGCTCATCCAGCCCTCTGCCGTTCCATGGATGTTCAAAGCGTTCCTGCAGCATCCTGAAAATTTTTTCAAGCCGTTCTCCATTCTCCATAATCAGAATCAGTTCGCGTTCCACTGTTTTGAAAACTTTAATATCTCTGATTTTCTCAAGATAACCGACGATCTCCTGAAAAATGATATCCTGCCGCGTTCCTTCATCGTCATCATGCAGTCTTCCCGTATCGGATAAAACAAGCATAACAGAGGAAAAGGATTTCTGGTCCCCATAAAGCTGCTTCACATATTCGCCAAGCGCATGCGCATTATAGGCGCCTGTTTCTCTGTCAAGATTGGCATCCGGATTCTCCAGTTCGAAAAACAGAATCACCATGCCTAACACTGATGCGAAGCCAACCAGAAGCAGTCTTGCGTTTACAAACTGCACAACTGCCGCCAGCACCCAGATCAACATCCAGATGAGCACGGTTCTGCGTCGTTTGGCATTCATTTCTTTTCCCCGAAAAAGCATCTTGAAGACCGTAAGCAGAACAAATAAAAGCGCAAAAGCATAGGTCGCCATACAGCCTGGTCCATAGGTATAGACGACTGTTCCCTCCAGATAATAGTGAATTGGCAGGATATAGATCAGAACCGTGCCGGAAAGAACCGTCACCGTATAGGCACGATTCTGTTTCATCCGTTCGCCCCTCGTCTTCGCCAGTTCCGTACAGGAATAAAGCAGGCCGAAATATCCTACCCAGACCAGTGATACAATGTAGGTCTTGCAGATAAATGCCAGCAAAATTCCCGGAATCTGTTCCATATGATTGATCGCCACGATGGAAAGAATGTCCATCGTCACGCAAAAGGAAGTCATCCCCAGCGTAATTAAAAACAGCCTTACCGAATATAGTCCGAGCGGACGCTGTCTCAAATAAAATATCCATAATAAAAGCAGAATAGCAATACCACAGCATTGTACCTGTATATTCATTCTTTTCCTCTCCCAATTCAACAGATCTTCCTTCTGGAAAATCCGTCCTTTTTCAAACAAAATATATTTTTTTCTTTTCTTCGGAAACCTGGACCTGCCATGCACATAAGATAAACCATAAAACAAAACAAAAACATGGAGGCACAAACACATGAGTGATTTATCAGCAACTCACTGCGGATGCAATAACACAAGAGAAGGAAACAACGGCTGTTGTTCTCTGATCTGGCTGATCATCTTATTCTCTGTCTGCGGCGGTAATGACGGCTGCGGATGCGGCGGAAATGGCTTCGGTCTTTTCAATAACAACTCCGACGGATGCGGATGCGGTAACTGGATCTGGCTGTTGATCCTTCTTTGCTGCTGCGGCGGTAATTCTTTCTGCTAATTTCTTTCATTTCTCTTGCAGCACATCTGGAAAATAGGCTCCGTATGTGAGCCTATTTTTCTCTTACCGCGCATATACTTTGATAGTAAGTTCACTACAGGCATCGAAAGGCACAAAAAGCAATGAAAGAAGAATCGTCAGGCGTTATGGCATTTGATGCCTTATATACAAACAATCAAATACAGAAATTGAAGGTTCTTCTTCCCTATATAGATCCTTCCATGCAGAAAAATATGGCAATCTATATTAAATATATGGAGCTGAAATATACAATGGATTTATGCAGAAAACATCCCTTTCACAGCTGCTCCGCCACTTTGGAAAACCAGGCTCCCGACATAAAAAAACTCTGTGGTGAACTGAAACCCTATTGTACGGAAACGGAAGCCAGACAGTTAGATCAGATGGAATCCATGCTTCAGACAATGGAAATGTATCAGGAAATGAGTCAGACCATGAGCGTCATGCAGGAAATGTTTCCGGGCATGGGCGGCGAAGCTTCCGGCCAGTCCTCCGCTTCTATGGAAGATTTCCTGATGGGCATGCTCTCCCCTGAACAAAAGGCGATGTTTGATGCGTTAAACAGTCAGACATAACATATTCAATTAACGTTAGGAGGTTTTCTTATGGGATCATGGTTAGACGACCCCGATGTTGCACATATCGAAAAATCCAAACTGGATTTTCTGCAAATGCTCGTTTTTGAAAGCAACGGCCTTTCCAAAGAGCAGATGCTTCCTTTCCTGATGGCGGTTGCCAAACGAGGAAAAGACAAAAATATAAGCTTTACAGAGGAAGAAATGAATACGATCATTCAGACGCTTCGAAAATACGCTTCCCCCGAAGAAATCGATAAGATGAATAAAATGACAGCGATTTTCCACAATCGAAAAAAATAGTCAGAGATCAGATCGTCTACAGCTTAAAACGTTTCCCGGACCGCGCACCGGCGGTCTGAGAATCGTTTTTTTGCATAATGGCGCAAACTGCTTTTTATTTCTGAACGATATTCACAAGTCTTCCGGGAACATAGATCTCTTTTACAATGGTTCCCGTCAGCTTATCAGCTACCGTTTCTTTTGCTTTGGCAATGACTTCGCCCTTCGGGTCATCCTTGCCGATTAAAAGCGCTGCTCTCATTTTACCGTTGATCTGAACCGCGATCTCCACATCCGCTTCCACCGTTTTGGCCTCGTCATATTCCGGCCACTCCGCCTGATATAATCGCCCTTCAAAACCAGCCGTCTGCCAGAGTTCTTCCGTAATATGCGGCGCTACGGGATTTAACAGAACAAGCAGCGTTCGGTATTCTCCTCTTGTAACCTTGTTCTTCTTATAGAATTCGTTGATCAGCGACATCATGGCCGCAATCGCCGTATTATATTTCAGATTTTCAAAATCACTGCTGACCTTCTTAATCGTCTGGTGCATCTTTGTTTCCAGGTCTTTGGAGTATTCTGTCTCACCGCTCATGATATCCTGCAGCTTCCATACTCTTTCCAGGAAACGGCGGCACCCTTTTACACCGTCTTCCGACCAGGACGCCGACAGATCGAACGCGCCGATAAACATTTCGTAAGTCCGCAGCGTATCCG
>CALDLG010000112.1 GCA_937910785.1 uncultured Lachnospiraceae bacterium
GCAGGAGGCGGAGCTGGATGACGAGGGAGGCGGATTGTCGGCCTTTTTGGTAATCGTTATTACCGTGATTGTATGGATTGGTATTCTGTGTCTGCTTGTGAAACTGGATATCGGAGGGTTTGGGTCCAATGTACTGGCGCCCGTTTTGAAGGATGTTCCGGTGCTCAATAAGATTCTTCCGTCGGAATCCGTTGTATCGACGGATGATGAGGAAGCTTACGGAGGTTATACCAGTCTGAAAGAGGCTGTTGACTATATCAGAGAGCTGGAACTGGAGCTGGCACAGGCACAGTCCGCAAGCAATCTGGATTCGGAGGAGATGGAGAGGCTTCGCGCGGAAGTGGATAGGCTGACGACCTTCGAAGACCGGCAGATGGAATTTGACAGGATTCAGACACAGTTTTATAACGAAATCGTTTATGCAGAGAACGGCCCCGGTCCTGAGGAATATCAGAAATACTATGAAATGATCGACCCGGCCAATGCGGAAAATCTGTATAAACAGGTGGTGACGCAGCTTCAGCAGGATGCCAGACTTACGGAATACGCGCAGGCATACGCTTCCATGGAACCGGCTGCCGCGGCAAAGATCTTCGAGGAAATGACGAATGATCTGGATCTGGTGGCGAAGATTCTTGGCATCATGAATGCGGAAAGCCGGGGAAATATTCTGGCGAACATGGATTCGGAGATTGCGGCGAGGGTAACGAGAATTATGGACCCCGAATCATAATTACGGTCGTTGACCCTTCATAAAAAAGAAGGGTTTTACGATATATATTTTGGAACCTTGAAAATTTGAGAAAGGAGGAAGACAAATGGCAGGCATACCTGTGAACAACAATTTGAATGCTTTTGCCCATACGGTGAAAGCAGCCGCAGCCCTGCAGGGTAAACAGAATACGCCCTATGCGGGAGCAGCTTACGGGAAGCAGGAAGAAGCGGCCGGAGACAGTTTTGATTCGATCATGAATCGCGTGAACGGTCAGGGGAGAAAACCGGCGGATGTCTCGGAAAACGTCGGAAAGACTGCACAGACCGCGGAGAAAAAGCAGCCGGTCACGAAAGCCCAGACCGTATCCGGAAACAGGACGATGGCGTCGGAAAGCGTAAAGCAGGAGACCGCACAGGGCGATAAGGTTTCGGATGCGAAAACGGAAACGACGGACATGGATGAAAAAGCTTCGAATGTGGAACAAAGCGGCGGGACAGATGAAAAGCAGCGTGTGGAAGACGGAAATGACAGCGTGGAAACTCCGGCGGAGAACGATGTATCCGACGGACAGACGGAAGCAGTAACGGAAGCCGGCGAGAAGCTGGTGGAAGATGTTGCCGGGGAAATGGGAATCACGGTCGAAGAGGTTGAAGAGATTATGGAGATTCTCGGCCTGAGCGCGGTGCAGCTGTTAGACCCTGAGAACATGAAGCAGCTTCTGATTGCGATTGCCGGTGACGGAGATCAGCTTTCCATCATAACCGACGGAGAACTTTATGGACATCTTCAGAATCTGCTCGGCGATATTTCCGAGAGTCTGACGGAACTGGAGACGACGCTTGGGCTTTCCGAAGGAGAACTGAAAGAACTGATTGCCGGAATGGAGACCGCAGAGGAACCGGTCGATACGGTGGATCTTCCGGAAGAGCTTCCGGTACAGCCGGAAGAGGAGATGACCGCACAGGAAGGAATGAAAGACTATGCGGTTACGGTACACCGGGATGGAGAGACCGTAGAGGTGAAGGTGCAGGTGGAAGATGCGGGAGCGCATCGGAGCGTGCAGGAGGAAGTGACTGAGAAAGCGCCGGAAACGGTGAAAGCGCCGGAGGGCCATGAGGAGAAAAACGGCCGGGAATTATTCGGACAAAATCAGAGCGAAAGCGGCGCATCCGGTAATTTTATGATGCAGACACCCGCAGAGCAGTCGGTTTTGAATGACGTGACAGCCGCATCGCCGGTTATGGAGCGCTTTACCACGACGGAGGACATCATGAATCAGATTATGGATCACATGAAGATCAATCTGAGAAGCGATGTACAGGAGATGGAGATGCAGTTACATCCTGCGAGCCTCGGAACCGTCAATGTACAGCTGACCTCCAGGGAAGGCGTGGTTACGGCACAGTTCACAACCCAGAACGAGGAAGTGAAGGCGGCGATCGAAAGCCAGCTTGTTACGCTGAAAGAGCAGTTTGAAGAGCAGGGAATCAAAGTGGATGCGGTGGAAGTTACCGTAGCGAATTATCGGTTCGGCCAGAACTTTTCCGGTCAGGAAGAAAATGCCGGAGAAGAAAGCGGGAGCGGTAAGAAGAGTCCGAGAAGGATCAATCTGAATGATATCGATCCGGAAGAACTTCCGGAGGATATGGATGATGCCGAAAGGATTACGGCGGATATGATGATAAGAAACGGTAATACCGTGGACTATACGGCATGACGCCGGAAGAAACTTCATAAAGAAACATAATATAAGGTAAAAGAGGAATGGATTACAAGATTAAGAAAGGAGATTCGATATGATAGCACCTATTGAAAATGGTAAAATTGTGGAAACGCCTTCTGCTTCCTCTATTAAAGAAAGCGAGAAAAAGAAAAGCAATTCTACGGTCGATAAGGATCAGTTTCTGCAGCTGCTTGTAGCCCAGATGAAGTATCAGGACCCGCTTGAGCCTACTTCCAATACGGAGTATATTTCTCAGTATGCGACATTCTCGGAATTGGAGCAGATGCAGAATATGAGCGCATCTTTAGAGCTGGCGAGAGCATCCAGTCTGGTAGGCCAGACCGTTCTCATGAAAGTTACGGGCGCCGACGGAAAACAGACGACGGCACAGGGCAATGTAGACTATGTATATTATGAGAACAACAAGGCATTTCTTTCCATTAACGGTGAGCTTTATTCGATGGATGATCTGGATACGGTAGCAGACCCGAAATATTTATCGGCTTATTCGATGGCGGCGGACTTCCTGAATGCCTACAACAAGCTCCCGATCTTACAGCTTGTTACGCTTGAGGATGAGGATGCGATTAAGAAGCTGGATGAGACCTATCAGAACATGACGGATTATCAGAAGAAATTCATCGACGACGATTATGTCAAAGGCCTCAAGAAATACGTTGAGAAGATTGAAGAGCTCAAGGCGGGCCAGAAAGAAGAGGATGAGGACAGCACCGATAAGACGGAAGGAACCGATACGGACGACAAGACAGAAGAAACTGACAAGACGGAAGGCGCAGATAAGGACAATACCGGTAATGGCGATAACGCAGATAAGAAGTAAGGAAACGCGGTAATCTCAAGGAGGAGAAAGGTTATGAAGATTCAGAATAACGGATTCCTTTCCCTGGAGCAGTTACAGGATCAGTATCTTGGCCGGAGCAACAGGCAGGTGCAGAGCGGTACGCCCGGAGAGGGGCTCAGTTTTCAGGATATTTTATCCAGAAAAACGGAAAAACCGCAGACCGGAGAAATAAAATTCTCCAAGCATGCCGCGGGCAGACTGGCAGACAGAAACATTGAACTGACAGAGGAACAGGTAGAACGCCTGAATCTGGGTGCAGCCAAAGCCGGTGCGAAAGGAATTAACGAGTCATTAGTCATTGTCGATTCCTTTGCATTTATCGTGAACGTACCGAATCAGACGGTTATCACGGCAATGGAACGGACAGAAGCGAATGAAAATGTATTTACAAACATTGATGGAGCCGTAATTATTTAGCCGGACCTTTATGGAGGCTTACGTTCCTGACTGACAGAGGGAGCGGGCGGCACATCACAGTATTGAAGGAGGTCATTCATTATGATGAGATCACTTTTTTCTGGTGTGGCAGGTTTGAAAGTACACCAGACCAGAATGGATGTTATCGGTAATAACATCGCAAACGTAAACACAACATCTTACAAATCACAGTCCATGGTTTTCAGTGATTTGCTTTATCAGACGACACAGGCGGCGTCCGGAGCCAATGCGGCTACGGGCAGAGGCGGTATTAACGCGAGACAGATCGGTCGCGGTGCGAAGACCGGCG
>CALDLG010000113.1 GCA_937910785.1 uncultured Lachnospiraceae bacterium
AGTATTGATTTTTCAAGGCTCAACGCACCAAACGGTGTGGGAAGTTTGAGTTATTAACTTAATGGGCTATTTTGTACCGTTTCGAAAACTCTGAAAGACCTTTACTGCGAGCAGCACGGCAAGACCTGCAATGATAACCGGTGCAAAAATCGAAAGCAGTGACGTCACAATACCGATCACAACAACCACCAACACCGTCATAATAATCATCATCAGCCAGCCGGGCAGCATCAGCCCGGTCGCAAATCTCTTCCGAAATGCGCCATTCTCTTCCGGGCCATCGCCATCTTCCACGAGCTCCTCGTCATATTCCCGGTTGGAGCCATAGCTTGCACCGGCGCGCTTATTCGCCTCAATGATGCTTTTGGCAAGCAGTCTCGGATCTCCAAGCTGCGAAAGCACCTCTTCCTCGGTTTTTCCCCTGCGAAGCTCGGTTTCGATATATTCCTGATAGTACCTGATATTTTCCGCCACCTGACTGCTGCTCAGTCCGCCAGCCAGCGTGCGCTGCAATTTTTCAATAAATTCTCTTTTATCCATCGTGTACATGTGCTCCTTCTTATTTGTCCATTCCCGGCCCTTCCGTCAGCTTTCGCTCATATCGGGAAGGCTCCTTCCGCATTTGAGCCATCGTCCAAAATGCCTGTAAAACCATTTCCTCCTTATTACAGTCCGCCGTATTTTTGCCGGTATCCCGGAACAGATTGTCCTGCCCCATCTGCCATACATAAAGGTCCGTCAGCGAATACCCCGCTATCTTCATACGATCCGCGAAGCAGTGATGCTCCAAATAATACAGAAATTCTTCATACAATTCATAATCCGTCAAAATGGCAAGCCAGAGCTCATTACACCATTCCCCGCTCCTGCCCGCATATTCACACAGCATGGAAAGCCCTCTGTATGCCCGGAGCTTCTCCGTACCTAATATAATCTGAGCCATGGTAATTTTCTCCAATGCTTTATTGCATAATTCTTTTACAGTTTAGCACACTATTTTCCATTTTACTATCTTGTCATTCTTAAAATTCTATTAAGATAAAACCGTCAGACCGCCGCTGTCAGAAAAAGAGGCACATTGCCAGTGCAATGTGCCCCTTTTCATAACGTTTGCTGTTTTAAGTACGGTTATTCCTTTACACCGCCAAGCGCAACACCTGCGATGATGTATTTGGAAAGGATAAAGTATACAACGAAAATCGGCATAATCGTTATAACCAGTCCTACATAGATAATACCGTAATCGGAACGGAACCGCTCGCCTCTCATCAACTGCACGAACATCGGCAGTGTATATTTCTTCTGGGAAGAAAGAAGCATGGAAGGCGTATAGAAGTTATTCCATGAACCGATAAATGCGAAGATACACTGTGTCGCCACCGCGGGTTTCATAAGCGGCATCGCGATCCGGTTAAATGTATAAAACTCTCTTGAGCCGTCAATTCTTGCCGCATCGATAATTTCCAGAGGAAGCGCGCTCAGCATATACTGTCTCATAAAGAATACGGTTGCCGGAGCCGCAATGGCAGGAATGATCAGGGGAGCATAATTATTGCCCAGACCCAGCGAATACATAAAACGGAAGAAACCGATCGAGGAAACCTGTGTCGGAATCATCATAATCGCCATAATGAAAGCCCATGCGAACTGACATCCTTTAAATTTGTAAACAACAACACCATATGCGGTCATGGTCGAAAAATATACCGATAAAACCGTAGAAAACCCGGCAATGATCAAACTGTTCGTCATATATTTCCAAAGAGGCACGTTCTCATTACACTGATAAATCAGCTTCTGGAAATTTTCTCCGATATGTGTTGACGGCACAAGCGAAAAGCCGCTCTGTATCGCCACACTGTCTCTTGTCGCATTGACAATCATGATCCAGAAGGGTATTAAACTCAGAAAACAGAGAAAAACACAAATAGCATTTCGGAATATCTGCGCACCAAGTATTCTTGCATGTAATCCACCGCCTTTATTTGTATCCATATTACTTTGCCTCCTTTCTGGCCTTTTGTGCCGCTTTGATTTCCTTCTTCTCCCTGATCGCATCTTTATCACGCATGATATAGAAAAGAATCAGGCTGAAAATAGTTGTAACGATAAACAAAACCACCGATACCGCGGATGCCTTTCCCATCTGTCTTGCACCGGTAAAGGCAAGCTCTCTTATGTACATGGTAATCGTTCTTGTCGAAAAGTCCGGATCTCCCAATCCACTGTTTGTCAGAAGCTTCGGAATATCATACATCTGCAGACCGCCGATTGCCGAATTGACAAGAGAGAATAACATGATCGGGCGCAGCAGCGGCAATGTAATATTTCTGAAAATCTGCCCGCTGGTCGCTCCGTCAACTCTTGCCGCCTCAAACAACGATGGGCTGATTCCAAGTACGCCCGCGGTCAGCACGATCATCGTATTGCCATACCACATCCAGAAGTTGATGAAAGAAATAATGCCTCTGGTCGCCCATTTGCTCAGGAAAAAGTTGTAAGGGTCCTTTATAATTCCCAGATAAATCAAAGCCTGATTGATCGGTCCGTTCGGGAAGTTGAACAAGCTGTAAAACAGAACGGAAATTGTTGCCGCCGTAATGATATTGGGCATAAACGTTAAAATCTTATACGCTCCCTGCGCTTTCAGTTTTACTCTGGTATCCGTAAACCAGACAGCCAGCAGCAGTGCAAGAAGAATCTGCGGCAGGAAATTCATCAGCCACATAATGATCGTATTCCACAGCGCATTGAATGTGAAAGTATTGAACAGCGTACCGCTGTTGCTGACAAACACTGTCTTAAAATTCGCCAGTCCGTTAAAAGTCGGCCCGACTTCCATATTAAACATGGTATCATAATAATTTTCGCAAAAAGCAAGCCCGATCGTATAGATCAATGGCCAAAATGAAAAGAACAGGAACACAATAAAAAACGGGGCAATAAAGAAATAACCATATCGGCCGTATTCTACCGTTTTACGTTTTTTGCTGTTAGACTTTGCCATTTTCTCACTTCCCTCTCTACATAATATTTTGTAATCACTTCACTCAATACCCACACCATACCCCATCCGACCATGCCATAGGTATTTGACATTTCCCCTGTGTGAGCCATTCTCAAGCCGGAACTCTCTCAAATAACTATGCCATAACCCGAATGTAATACGGAATAACAGTTCACGGAGCGTCCGCTCCGTGAACCATCATTTCATTTTCTTTTAGTCTTCAAATTTAACTGCCGGATAAGCATCCGCTACAGACTGTTTGAAATCAGCAATCGCCGTATCAAGATCTTTGGAACCGCTCTGATATTCAGCAATCTGTGTGCCAAGTAAGTTATTTACATTCAAGTCATATGCGCTCATCCAGGATACATCAACTTCATCAGCCAGAGGTGAGAATACTGCGATGAAATCCTGACCGCCAAGGAAATCATATGCACCCTTGCCAGCGTCCGATAAAGCCTTCATAGCTGACTTGTTATTTACATAATCAAGTGTTTCTTCAGACATCTTTGTCATGATTTCCGTATCACAGCACAGAGACTTCATAATCTGGCCTGCCAGTTCTTTGTCGGAACATCCTGCTGTTGCACCAAGCCATGTGCCCCCCCAGTAATAAGGAGCCGGACCCTGGCACATATTCCAAAGGCCGTATGTGCCTTCGCCTACAGCGCTGCCGCCGCAGTTCGCTTTAATTGTCCAGTGAAGGAACCATGTACATCCGAAATAACCAAATACCGCATCCGTAGAAGGACCTGCATTCCACTCTTCCGTCCATGTTGTTGTTTTCTGTGTCAGATCTTCCTGCTCAAGAGTTTTGGAAACTTCCATGTATTCAACCATTGCGTCGTCCATATGGAATACACCGTCAGAAGTTACCCATGGTTCGCTCTTATTGGAGTTAAATACGTTGCTGACATCACCGTTAGAGGAAAGGATTCTGGTTGCGTCGCCTGATTTTTCCTTAATCTCTCTTGCCGTATCAAGGAAAGCATCCCATGAATTAATCTTCGCCTGCATCTCTTCCGGGCTCTTTACGCCGAGGATGCTTTCCGCAAGATCAGTTCTGTACATGAATGCACCGGGGCATGCCTGCCATGAAACACCCTTTAAGGAACCGTCTCTCTGGTCTGTCGGAATCGTAATCGTGTAAGGATACATCTCCGCAAGATCTGCCTCCGTTACGCCGCAGTCTGTTACAGGAATCGTGAAGTCGCTGTTGGTGTACTTCATGATATAACCTGCTTCAAAAGCGATCATATCCGGATAGTCCTCTGCGTCAGGAGTCTGTAACAGCTGGTCGATTTTGTCCTGATAAATATTGGAGTCACCAACATTTACATACTCAATTCTTTCTTCCATGCCCGGATTAGCTGCAAATACATAAGCAAGTCTTTCCTGCAGCTCCGTATTCCAGGAATAAATATAGAATTTATCTCCTGATGCCGCCGCGTCAGATGATGTATCCGCTGCCGCGTCAGTATTGGTGTCAGCTGTCTCCGTTTGGGTGTCTGCTGCCGTATTGTCTGTTGTTGTTGTGCTGTTGTCCGCTGCAGCATTGTCATTGGTTGCCGCACCGCCGTTACCCCCACCACAGCCAACGAGCAGACTTGCTACCATTGCTGTAGAAAGAAGAGCGCTAAGTAACTTTTTCTTCATAAATTTTTTTCCTCCCTTTGGATTCTTGGTGTCACTGTTTACAGTGTTTTTCACCAGCTACTTTGCATTTATTAAAATTTCAGGTTTCCCCGATATAAATGCCTTATTTCAGGTTTAAATCGCCTACCGATCCGCCCGGATATACTTCTCCTTCCACGACCACCTGCTCGATGATCGTCATCTTCGGACGTTCGATCATGCTGATCAGTTTCTCTGCGGCCAGCTGTCCAAGCTTCTTCGTATCCTGCTTTACGGTAGTAAGCTGAGGTTCCAGATGTCTTCCGATCCGAATTCCATCATATCCTGCGACGGAAATATCTCCGGGAATCTTCATCCCCTTTTCATTGATCGCGTTGATGCCTCCAAAACAGGCAAAATCATCCGGATAAAGAATGCAGGTCGGCGGCTCTTTCAAAGCGAGCAGCTGTTCCGTCATATCGTGCGCGGCTTTCGTATCACGATAGGCCGCCTCACATACATATTCGTCCGGAACCTCTATTCCAAGCTCTGCCGCCGTCTTATAAAAAGATGCCAGACGGCTTCGCGTTACCGAAGAATCCGCTCCATGGATATACGCAATTCTGCGATGTCCTTTCTGATAGATATACAGAAGCAGCTCTCTCATGCCTTTCACGTTATCCGATATGACCGCGCTTACATTATTAAAGATGTGGTCTATCGTAACGCTTGGAATACCGCTCTGTACCAATTCCAGAACTTCCGGTCTGTCAAACTGTGTATTGGCAATCACAACTCCGTCAAATCCTCTGTACCGGCAATGTTCCAGATAAGACATCTTATTCGGCCTTACGCTGCTGCCATTGATGAAGGTAATATCATACCCCTTCGCCTCCGCGGCGCATTTCAGACTGTCCAGTACATAGGCAAAGTAATCATGCGTCAGTCCGCTGTGATCATCGACCGCGAACAGAACTCCTATGTTATAGGTACGTTTCGTCTTCAACGCCTTTGCAGCGGAATTGGGAAAATATCCCATTTCTTTCGCCACCTGCCTGATATGTGCTTTTGTCTCAGCTCCAATGTCTTTATGATCATTGAGTGCTTTACTTACGGTAGCGATCGATACGCCGCATGCCGCCGAAATGTCTTTCATTGATACCATTCGTCCGCCCCTATCTTCTCAAACGTCAGGCTATCTCCTGCTGTACGGTCCTGATAGGAACCAGCCCAAATCACTTAATCGTTTTCGTAGTTTTAGTCTATATCACTTTGAATAATTTTGCAAGTCATATTTTTCTTTTTTTGTCAAAAATAGATAAGTTTGTTTATTTTTCACATTTTTGGCGATTCCCTTTTTGTACTTTTGCATAATCCATTAACATTGTGTTTACAATTTGTACATATTTTAAGAAAAACATTTTAAACGTTTTCGTCTCATTTTGTATCCTGCGCGCGAAAAAGTCCGAAAAAGGCGTCTTTTCTTTTAAGTCGGACTTCTGTTTTCAAAAAATACGGGCAAACTTTTGATTAATTGTAATAATTTTATTGCGTTTTCTATTTTTTTTCTGTATACTTTTTATGATCACTTAATTATATATGAAAAAAAAACTTCAGCTTAATCGTTTTCTTATTTTCGCATCAGGTTATCGTACTCCACTATCGTTTTCGTATATTTTTACATAATTAGATCACTGTTTATCAGATCGCAATTCAAATTACCATGCCACTCGTAAACCATCAGTTTAAATGAAAAAGGAGCGAACAGACTATGAAATTCGGCTATTTTGATGACGCCAACCGGGAATATGTCATCACTACCCCCAAAACCCCGCTGCCCTGGATCAACTATCTGGGCTGCAATGAATTTTTCACACTGATTTCCAATACCTGCGGCGGCTATACTTTCTATAAAGATGCAAAGCTGCTGCGTCTGACCAGATACCGTTATAATGATGTGCCCTCCGATATCAACGGCAAATATTTCTACATCAAAGATAACGGCTGTGTATGGAATCCCGGCTGGAAACCGACCCAGACTGAGCTGGACAGCTACGAATGCCGCCATGGCATCGGATACAGCCGCTTTACAGGAGCCAAAAACGGACTGGAAGCTTCCGTTCTGACCTTTGTTCCAATGGACGATAACTGCGAGGTCAGTCAGATCCGCCTGACCAACAGGTCTTCCGAAGCCAGAAGCATTTCACTCTTTTCCTACGTGGAATGGTGTCTGTGGAATGCCGACGACGATTCCAGAAACTTTCAGCGAAATTTGAGCACCGGCGAGGTAGAAGTCGTCGGCTCTACGATTTATCATAAGACAGAATACAGAGAACGCCGGAATCATTATGCCGTCTATTCGGTCAATGCTCCGACAGACGGCTTCGATACGAGCCGGGATGCTTTCCTCGGCGCTTACCGCGGCGCAGCCAATCCGGAAGCGGTTGAAAACGGCAGGTGCACGAACTCCATGGCAAGCGGCTGGTCTCCCATCGCTTCCCACCAGATTAATCTGGAGCTCGCCCCCGGCGAGACGAAATCCTTTGTATTCGTGCTGGGCTATGTGGAAAATCCCGAAGATGAAAAATGGGAAGCTCCCGGCATCATCAATAAAAAGCCGGCGGACCGGATGCTCGCAAAATATCAGACGGACGCTGACGTTGACAGAGCGTTTACCGCACTGAACGATTACTGGATGGGCCTTCTTTCCAAATACAGCGTAAAATCCTCCAATGAGAAAGTAGACCGCATGGTCAACATCTGGAACCAGTATCAGTGTATGGTAACCTTCAATATGTCCCGTTCCGCGTCCTATTATGAATCAGGCATCGGCCGGGGCATGGGCTTCCGGGACTCCTGTCAGGATCTTCTCGGCTTCGTACATCTGATTCCCGACCGGGCAAGGCAGCGTATCATCGACATTGCCTCCACCCAGTTCCAGGACGGCAGCGCTTATCATCAGTATCAGCCTCTGACCAAAAAGGGCAACTCCGATATCGGAAGCGGCTTCAACGACGATCCGCTATGGCTGATTGCCGGGACCTCGGCTTATATCCGGGAAAGCGGAGATACCTCCATACTGACGGAACCTGTTCCTTTCGATAATGATATGTCAACAGCTGCGCCGTTAATGAATCACCTGAAACGCTCCTTCGACTATATCGTAAACCATAAAGGACCTCATCATCTTCCGCTGATCGGACGCGCAGACTGGAACGACTGCCTGAACCTGAACTGTTTCTCCGAACATCCGGGTGAATCCTTCCAGACCTTCGGCCCATCCGAGGGACCCGTAGCGGAATCCGTCTTTATCGCGGGCATGTTCGTCAAATACGGGGAAGAATACGCACAGTTATGCGAGCTGATGAACGATCAGGCTGAGGCAGACCGGGCAAGAGCCGAGGTAAAAGTAATGTACGATGCCATTTTGAAGGACGGTTGGGACGGCGACTGGTTCGTCCGCGCCTATGACGCGTACAGTCACAAGATCGGTTCCAGAGAATGCGAAGAAGGCCAGATCTATATCGAACCGCAGGGCTTCTGTGTTCTTGCCGGCGTCGGCGTGGAGGAAGGGCTTGCAGAAAAGGCTCTGGATTCCGTCAAGGAGAGACTGGATACGAAATACGGCGTGATGATCTTACAACCAGCCTATACAAAATACCATCTGGAACTCGGCGAGGTCTCGTCCTATCCACCGGGCTATAAAGAAAACGCGGGAATATTCTGCCATAACAATCCCTGGGTTTCCATCGCGGAGACCGTAATCGGCCGCGGCAGCCGGGCTTTCGAGATCTATCAGAAGACCTGTCCCGCCTATGTGGAGGAAATCAGTGAGATCCATCGAACGGAGCCTTATGTGTATTCTCAGATGGTGGCCGGCGCGGACGCCAAATTCCATGGTGAAGCCAAGAACAGCTGGCTGACCGGCACCGCCGCATGGACCTTCGTCAATATTTCCCAGTATATTCTGGGCGTATACCCCACGCATACGGGACTGCGCATCGATCCCTGCGTCCCCGCAGGCTTCGGAGATTTCGAGCTCACGAGAAAGTTCCGGGAAGGAACCTATCATATTCAGGTTGTAAATCCCGATAATGTGGAAAAGGGTGTGAAATCCGTTACTGTTGATGGGCAGGTGATCGACGGTTGTGTCATTCCTTATGTAAAGGGAAAAGAGAAATATGAAGTAGTTGTTGTCTTAGGGTAGCCCATACGGAAAGCTCATGCAGCATGAAGAGGTCGTTGTTTTGAGATAACTCATACGGAAAGCTCGTGTCAGCATGAAGCAGTCGTTATTTGGGGATAACCATCAAAAGAAACAGGGTAGTGAATGCACTTCACCGCCCTGTTTTTTCATACCCGCGCCGGCCTCCGCTCCGGAAGCGAAGATTCCGCATTCCAAAGGTCAGCCCGATCAACAGAAAAGCTCCGGCGATCAGCCAGGTTTTTCCTGTCTTTATTCCGGCGCTCATCCGAAACAGCCAGAACACGCCGAGCTGTTTCTTCATGCCATAGCAGGCAAGGTAGTAAACCACATCTGCCATATAGCCCATGACTGCATTGCCGCCGATACCGGAAACTGTAAATCCGATGCTTCCCAAAAAGAATGCGGACGCAAATCCGCCATAAAGATGAAACCAGTGCACCTCGCATTCATTCAGGTACAGGATTGCGGTCAACAGCAACGTGAGCGCAGCCAGCGCACAGACAGAATACAACAGACGGACCGCATAGACTACGGAACAGCTTTTTTTCTTCGATGCGATCACATCCCGGATGCTGTCATCCTGTTCCGGCAGAAAAACCGGCGTAAGCATCGCAGCACCCACAAAAGGAAAAAACATCTCGAACGTTTTTCCCACTTCCGCTCCTTTCAATGCCGATACCGGAAAGATGAACAGCGTTACAAACAGAATGCCGCAGGCGGACCCAAAAGGCAGCCAGAAAAAATGCCGCAGATTTATTTTCAGAATCTCCATCCTCCATACCCCCTTCTTTTCTTCTCATATACCATTATTTCCACCGCGATGCAGACGGCTGCCAGGATAAAATAGCAGGTTCGGTTCCATACAAACACTCCCTGACCGCTCCGGAATACCGAACTGTTCCCCAGCTCATTATGCCGTATCAGAAGCGTCCATTTGGTAATGCCGCCGCTCAATTCCGTTGACTGCACAGCCCAGAACCACCAGATACCCTGTACAAATACCGCAAGCAGGGGCGAAACCAGCTCCGTCAGAAGCATGGCAAAGGATGTCACGAACAGTAGCTCCGGAAGCAGCCAGACAACGGTCAGAAGAACCGCTTTTCCCCAGACGATATTCATTTCCGGATACAGGCCGTTCAGCCGCACGACCGTATAAACGAAACTGACAACAAGCGGAAGCAGCAGGCAGCCGGTCAGCGCCGCATACCGTATTCCTGCGATTTTCGCGGAAGAGGCTTTTCTGCCATAGATCAGGGCCTCCGCTTTCGCCCGCCTGTCCAGATCTCCAAAGGCTGCGGCCGCAAAAACCGGCATAATTGCCAGAAAAATCCCCATGTAATCACAATACAGTCTGGCATATACCTCTCCCAGCGCAGCTCCTGTTACATTCTCCCGATATTCCGTAAGCGCATCCTCATAGCGTTTGGGAGCCTGCCCAAATTGCGAAATCAGATTCCTGTCACTATAGGAAGAACCGCCTCCGATCAGCCGGTCAGCCTCCTGCATCAATTCCCTGAAGCGCTCGTAACTTAAACCGGGCGGCAGAATGCAGGATTCATCTTCCGTAAAAGAATGAAACTCCTCTCCGGTAAGCCCTGTCAGTTCTTCGATGACCGCGGCCATCTCCAGACGTTCCGCCTCTTTCAGATATACTTTCTTATAAAACGACATCGGCCATGCCGCGTAATAGCCCTGCAGATATTCTCCGACCAGATTCTGCACGGCCGCCGGCATGATGATCTCAGGCGACTCCACCACCATCGTTCCATAGGATTCCAGACCGGGGACAGGCTCTGCCATCCGCTGTGAAAGCTCCGGCACAAACTGTGTCCGGAAACCGAGCAGCATGACCGTTACGAAGACCCAGAAGATAATCGAATGAAAATTTTTCTTACACTCCTTTATAAACATACTTCGCCACCTCCCATCACTTCACAGCCATTCCGGTAAAGACAATACAGATAGGCATCCTCGCAGTTTGCTTCCAATGCGGCCGCTCCCGGCGCCTCCGGTACCGTCTCAGAAAGAAAACGGACATGGGTATGCATTCCCTGTTTCAACATACCGGTTACAATATATTGCTTTCTGATCCGCTCCAGTTCTCTGCCGTCCGCCTCCGCCTGCCAGACCTTTCCTTCAGCCTCCTTCAGAATCTGCAGAAGCGTTCCCTTCCATAAAATCTCCCCTTCGTTCAAAATGGCCAGATTCTCGCAGGCCGCTTCGATATCTCCCACAATATGCGTGGAAAGAATTACAATCCGGTCCTGTGCCGTCTCGCACAATAAATTTCGGAACCGGATGCGTTCCTCCGGGTCCAGTCCCGCCGTCGGCTCATCCACGATCAGGACGCGCGGATCATGAAGCAGCGCCTGCGCAATGCCGAGCCGCCGCTTCATGCCTCCCGACAGACTCCGGATTTTCTTGTTTCTCTCTTCCGAAAGATGCATTTTTTGCAGAAGCATATCCATCCGTTCCCTCCGCTCCTTCTTCGGCACTTCCGAAAGAACGCCCAGATAATCCAGCGCTTCCTGAACCGACATCGAAGGATACATGGAAAAATCCTGGGGCAGATAGCCGATCAGCCCTCTGATCTCTCCCGCCGCTTCAATCGGAACGCCGCATACGGTAATCTTTCCGCTCTGCTTCCCATGCAGCGCCGCGAGTATTTTCATCAGCGTGGTCTTCCCTGCCCCGTTCCTGCCAAGCAATCCGAACATTCCCTGATCGATCGTCAGATTCACATCCTTTAAAGCCTGCTTTTTCCCATAAAATTTGTTTACATGTTCCAGAATAATCCGGTCCCTGTTTCTCTCTTCCAATTTCGTTCCCTCCGTTTCCGGAACCGCAGACGCCTGCGTTCCTGAATAATTTCCTATTACATAACAAAATGCCTTCGGCATTATGTTCGGAAGAACCTTCGGTTCTTCCACGCTGTGTCGGAATTTCCTATTACAAAAATGGCGCATGTTTCCATGCACCATCAGTTTAAGAAATATTTTTCAACTTTTTATCTACTTTCTCCGATTTTTTTTATCTGCTCTTCTCCATCAGGGAAACTACAGGCAAACACTGCCGTCACCACACCGCCCGTTTCTCCGGCGCCGTTTTTGATGGACAGCCGGCCGCCGCATTTTTCGCAGATCAATCTGCAGATATAGAGCCCCAGACCGAAATGCTGCCGGTCCTTCCGATTTTCTTCCCGGTAAAAAGGTCTTCCGGCCATTTGCAGAGCTTCCTCCGAAAATCCTGCGCCGTTATCCTCCACGCAAAGCGACAGTTCCGTTTCTTCTTCCTTCCTGCGGCACGTTATGGTCAGCGTGATCCGATCCTTCGTATGCGCGGAAGCATTAAAAATCAGGTTTTCCAATACCTCCAGCACCAGTTCCTTATCCAGATAAAGCAATGTAACGGCCGGCTCCTTGGTACAATCTGAGCCCGGTATGACATCCGGCTCTGACATGCGGTCCGATCCCGCTGTTCCGCCTGTCAAAACCACGCCTCCCGTCTGAATCCGGACAATCACGCGTTCATCGATCATCTTCGCCGTATCCCTGCACAGAAGAATCAGTTTATCATAGCCGATGTTTTCACATGCCGGCATAAGATCCTCCAGCTTCTGCACCACGCTCATCTTCTGTACATAGTTCTCAAGCCGCAGAATCTGCCGCTGCAGCATGCCGATAATCTCCAGTTCTTTTTCCTGACCGATGCTTCCGTCCGGAACATAACGCTCCAGCAGATCGGCATAACCCTTCAACACGGTGACCGGATTGCGCATATCATGGGCAAAGGCGGCGTTCAGCCGTCTCCGTTCCTCCAGAATCCGGAAATTCTCCTGGTTCGTCTCATACAGGGATTCCCGCATCTTCTCGAAAGCGTCACACACCATGCCAAGCTCGCTTGGCTTTGTCCTGTCCATCTTAAAATCCAGACAATTATCCGTGATCTGTTCCGCAGAATACAAAAGCAGCCGGATGGGCTTTTCCAGTTCTCTCTTATAATAGAAGTACCCGCCCGCAGCAAGACACAGAATCACCCACAATATTGTCATTACAACCTGTGCAAAAGTAATCAGCTGATATCTGATTTTTTCCCCCACTGTCATGTCGGCGCTGTTATGAAAAACATAATGCTTCACTCCGTTTTCCGTCTCATAAACCGTATAATTTTTCCCTTCATAAAGAACCGAATATGTCTTCGCTTCCTCTTCCGAAATATCATAGTCGTTTCCGGTGAAAAAAGATTCGATATACCAGGACTGCCAGTCGTTAGCCAGATATCCGATCTGATAGGTTCCCATAACCGCGAGCAGAACCGGAATCGGCATATAGAGCAGAATGCGCCATTTCAGGGAATTTCTCAGTGAAATCTTCCGGGCGCTTTTCTTTTTCATCTGACCCATTTATATCCAAGCCCCCATACCGTTTCCAGATGCCGTTCCGCTTCCACCTCACGCAGTCTGACGCGGATGCGCCTGATATGCTCCGCCACCACACTGCTGCCGCCCTCTGCGTCATATCCCCAGAGCAGCTCATAAATACGTTCTTTGTCAAAAACCTGTCCGGCATTTTCGGAGAGCAGTTCCAGAATCTCAAACTCTTTTTTCGGAAACTCCAGCGCCCTGCCATCCACTGTCACCGTTTTGGCCGTATAATCGATTGCAATCTTTCCGAAATAACGCACGTTCGCCTGCCTTGCGCTGCGGCGCTCCCGTCTGATATGAGCCGCAACCCGCGCTCCCAGCTCATCAATGGAAAAAGGCTTCACCATATAATCGTCACCGCCGGCGGCAAAGCCTTTGATCTTATCCGCATCCTCTATCCTCGCCGTCAGGAAAATAATCGGACAATTTACATAATCACGAATCTGTCTGCAGACGGACAAACCGTCCATACCCGGCATATTAATGTCGAGAAGAATCAAATCCGGATTCCATTTTATCTTTTCCAGCGCTTCCGTTCCATTTCCGGCTGAAAGCGTCTCATACTGATTCAATTCAAGGTAATCTTTTAATAAACTGACAACGTCCTCCTCGTCATCGACAATCAGAATTCTGTACATTTCATTTCACCTCCGGCCCTTGCTTTCCCATGACCGAAATACAGCCCCGAAGCCCCTGTACTGCATATCCTTACGACGCTTTCCTCTGTCTGTTTCGCGTCTTCATAACACCACGCGGCAGCCGGAAAAAGGAGATTCTGCATGGCATCCCCCACAAAGAGTTCGCCCGTCGAAAGCCGCACGCCGATGGAACCTTCCGTATGTCCCGGAAGCCGTATAATCTTTCCGTCAATTCCATACTCCGCCAAGGGCAGTCCCTCTTCCAGAATAATATCCGGTGTCATCGCCTCTATTTCCTTCGTATGGATATTACGGTTGGAGGCCCACGCATAGAAGCGTCCCCAAATTCCTTTTCCGAATACCTGCCGCTTCAGCCTTTTTTCCAGCAGGGGCACATCTTCTTTGCCGATTCCTACCGGACAATGCAGCCGTTTTGCCAGATATGCCGCATTCTGGCAGTGGTCGAAATGTCCATGCGTCAGCACAATCAACCTGACATTGGCATTCTGGCAGCACTGCAGGACCTTTTCTTTATATTGAGCCGTTCCCGTATCGATGAGGATTGATGCATTGTCACCATGCAGGAGATAAGCATTCGACTGACCACAGACAATGGTTTCAATTCGTCTTTGTTGTATATTCACAGGAATCACCCTTCCTTCCCTTAACCGGAATCCCGGCTGTCCGGAATCTGCTTTTACAGTTCATCATATTTTCCGGCATTTCCTCTTGCCTTTTCAACCGGGTATTTGGCCTCGTTCCTTTCCATTTTACGATTTACAATTTCATCTACATCCAGCGCAAGCTTATCCAGCATGTTCTGACAATAGATCAGAACATCGGCCAGCTCCTCTTTTACATGTTCTTCATCAAAGGCATCGTTATCCCACTGAAAACATTCCAGCAGCTCCGCGGCTTCTATAACAATTGATTTGGCCAGATTCTCCGGGGAATGAAACTGGTCCCAGTCACGGTCCTCTGTGAATTTTCGAATACGGTCTATCGTTTCTTTTTTCATATGAATGCTCCTTTATATAAGTTTTTTCTTCGTATCGATATTCTTTATGCAGATTCTAACATGATATCAATATCCTTTATACAGATTCTATCATTGTATCGATATCCTTTATATACAGATCGCTCCGGCGGCATCTGTGCAGTCTCATTTTCAGATATTCGGACAATGCCCTGTCCGTGCAGAAAACATAACATCCCTTCATTCCTCTGGACATCAATACTCTGTAGGTATTCTTAATAATCTGATTCGCTTCCTCCCGGCCCATTTGGGGGTTTTCTCTCATCCGCTTTCCTAGGCCGTTCAAAGAATGGTCTGTTTTTGCCCTTTTGTCCGCATCACAGACAATTCTGTTATTCTCGTATCTTAAATCATTTCCGATAATCACACCGACATAGTCAAACTCCAGCCCCTGACAGGTATGTATACATCCGATCTCATTGACAGATCCCTTATCGATCGCCCATGTTCCGGTTGGAATATTCCAGCTCTTCTCAAAACCAAATTCTTCTATTTTTATATCATAAACATCTTTATTTCTTTTTCCGGAACTTATCCAGTCCCAACA
>CALDLG010000114.1 GCA_937910785.1 uncultured Lachnospiraceae bacterium
TGTTAATTTGGACGAGTACAAGGGCCTGACAAAGGAAAATGATCAGAGTTATTATTATTTTATGAATGATAATCTGTTCAGTAAGGTTAATATTGATAAAAACAGAACATTTTTGCCGGACGGTACGGAAAAAGACAGTGACAGGGCATGCCGGGAATATAATCAGGTGATTGCCAATACCGGCGGTGTGGATTTACAGCTTCTCGGTCTCGGTCATAACGGACACATCGGTTTTAATGAGCCGGGTGCAACATTTGAAGCGGAAACGCACTGCGTGGATCTGACGGAATCCACCATTCAGGCAAATAAACGATTTTTTGCCTCCATTGATGAAGTTCCCCGTCAGGCTTATACGATGGGGATTAAAACAATTATGATGGCCAGAAAGATTCTGGTCGTAGTCAGCGGAACGGATAAGGCGGCAATCGTAAAGAAGGCATTTTTCGGAGCGATCACACCGGAAGTTCCGGCATCCGTATTACAGCTTCATCCGGATGTCACGATTGTGGCGGATGAGGCGGCATTATCCGAAATCGAATAAAACAGTAATTCGGCGAGAAGGAGCGCGGTTTTATGATTATTAAAAACGCCAGTGTGTATACGGAAGATGGCATTTTTCTGACAAAAGATATTTATATAAATAAGGACCGGTTTGTGGACTGTATCGAAAAAGTGCAGGATGCGCAGGAGATTGATGCTGCGGGCTGTTATGCGATACCGGGTCTGACGGATCTTCATTTTCATGGCTGCATGGGTTATGATTTCTGTGACGGAGCAAGAGAGGCGGTCGATGCGATGGCCGGCTATGAAGCTTCGGTTGGCGTAACAAATATTGTGCCTGCGACCATGACGCTTTCGGAAGAGATGCTTCTGACAATCTGCCGGACGGCCAAAGCTTACAGGGAAGAAGGCATCCATGAAGGAAAAGCCCGGTTTCACGGTATTAATATGGAAGGTCCTTTTGTGTCCCTTGCAAAGAAAGGGGCGCAGAATGGAGAATATATTCATCGTCCCGACCTTTCCATGTTTGACCGGTTGAATGAGGCATCAGGAAACTGTGTGAAGCTTCTTGCCATAGCGCCGGAAGAAGAGGGCGCTATGGAACTGATCGAGAAACGGCATGGACGGACGGTTATTTCGCTGGCCCATACCTGTGCGGATTATGATACGGCGATGAGGGCATTTGAAAAGGGAGCATGCCATGTTACCCATCTGTACAATGCCATGCCTCCCTATACCCACAGGGCGCCCGGCGTGATCGGAGCCGTTGCGGACACGACAAAAGCGGAAGTGGAACTGATCTGCGACGGCGTGCACATTCATCCCGCGGCAGTCAGAACCACTTTTAAGATATTCGGAGATGACAGAATCATTCTGATCAGCGACAGCATGCGTGCGACAGGGCTTGAAGACGGCGATTATACGCTTGGCGGTCAGGATGTAAAAGTTACGGGTAATCTGGCGGCTTTAAAGGACGGAACGATTGCCGGGTCTGTTACCAATCTGCTCGACTGCATGCGGACGGCGGTCCTCTCCATGGGGATTCCCCTGGAATCCGCTGTAAAATGCGCTGCAGTTAATCCCGCAAAAAGCGTTGGAATTTATGAAGAACATGGCAGCATCACCGCAGGAAAAAAAGCGGATGTCGTGCTTTTGAAAAAAGATGGCCTTACTTTACGGCAGGTAATTTTGAACGGGCAGCTTCTTTAAAGAAGCTGCCTTGAATTTAGTATTGCTTTTGGTCCTTATTTTTCGTATAATATTTAATATAATAAAACATTCTCGCCAGTCGGTGGTGCGAGTTATAAAGGATTCCATGAAGATTTTATCCCCACCATATATGGTGGGGATTTTTGTAACAGGAAATCGGAACTGCATGAGCAGTTCCCGGAAAGGCGGAGCCACGCGCAAGGCATATCAGAAAATGGCTCAAAAGTGTCCTTCGCAGAAAGGCGGATTATGTTATGAAGAAAGAAAAGGGCGGTGTATCGGGAAAAAACAGTCAGTCAGCGAGGTTGAAACAGCTTGTACGGCAGGCATATATTTCGGTGGGAACGGGCGCTGTGCTGCTGCTTGGGTTTATTTTGTTTAACATCGCCATGTCCAAAGTGTTCACCGCGCAGATCAATGCAACGGTAGCGCTGAATCAATATCGGATCGGTTCCAAGACACTGACCTATGATGTGCAGTCCTATGCGGTCACCGGAAATGAAGCTTATGCGGATGCGTACAGAAAGGAACTGAATGAGGACAGAAGCAGGGAAAAAGCCATTGAAACCTTGAAAACATGTGATATTACGGAGGAAGAATGGGCGAGCCTGAATGAAATCGCGTCCATGTCACAGAATCTTGTGCCGCTGGAGGAGGCGGCCATGGAAAACGTGAAAAAAGGTGATCTGGAATCCGCGCAGGCTTATGTATTCAGCACAGAATATGAAGAGACCGTAACGAAGATCAATCGACAGACAGATGATACGATTGCGCGTATTCTGGAGAGGAAGGAACAGAAACAGAATGCTCTGAAAATCCTGCAGATCATTTTTGAATTTCTATTTGCGGCTTCTTTTGTCTATGTAGTGATACAGTTAGTCAGAACCATCCGGTTTGCGGAGCGGGAACTTCTTTTGCCGATTATTAAAGTTTCCGATCAGATGGTTGTTCTGGCAGGTGGAAATTTCCACACAGAGCTGGATCTGGAAGAAAACGAAAGTGAGGTCGGAAAAATGGTTTCCGCGATCGCTTTTATGAAAAAGAATCTGCTTGCCATGATCAGAGAGATTACGGAAATCCTTGCACAGATGGGAAATGGCAATTATAATATAACAATCTGCCAGGAATATGTCGGAGAATTTGTACAGATCAAAGAATCCTTTTTACAGATTGCTGAAAAAATGAGGGAAACGCTCTCTACCATCCGCAACGTTTCCATACAGATCGATACCGGCTCGGACCAGCTCGCATGCGCGGCGGAAGATCTGGCGGAAAGCTGTACGGAACAGGCTGTTCAGGTGAGTGAGCTCGCTACGACACTGGATACTATGACAAAGAGCATGGAACAGAACAGCAGGGCCGCGGAGGAATCAGCCAAGCTTGCTTCCGCGGCAGGAGCAACGCTTCAGATGGGAAATCAGAAGATGGAGGAATTAAAGGCGTCCATTCAGGAGATCAGCAAATGCTCCGAAGAAATCGGTACGATTATCGGAACGATAGAAAGCATTGCTTCTCAGACGAACCTCCTGTCTTTAAATGCGGCAATTGAAGCGGCCAGGGCAGGGGAAGCAGGAAAGGGATTTGCCGTAGTTGCCGATCAGGTGAAAAATCTGGCTGACGAATCGGCCAGAGCGGCGAGAAAAACGACGGAGCTGATCGAAACGACGGTTACCGTAATGGACAGAAGTATTCTCATTGCGGATGAAACGGCGGAGAACATGCAGCAGGTAATGGCGGATGCCAGAATTGCTACGGAAAAAATCAGTCAGATCACGAATATGCTCGAACAGGATGTGATACATATGCAGGGGCTGAATACGAATATTTCCGAAGTTTCCTACGCGGTCAATAATAACTCCGCAACGTCCGAGGAAACGGCGGCCGTCAGTGAGGAACAGAAGGCACAGGTAGAGATGCTTGTCGGAATCATGGATCATTTTCAGATATAGAAAACCGCTTTCAGCACAGGACGGCGGAAAAGAAACGGACAGAAACGGAAACAGAATCAGATGGATATGAAAAAGAACGATCTGCCTTATATTGATGAGGCGAAACTGCAGTACGACTACATAGAAAAGGCAAAACAGTATGTGAAAGCGGAGAGCGAACGGCTTGGCCGGCCGCTCTTTGCTTCGGTTATTACTTTCGGATGTCAGATGAACGCAAGGGATTCCGAAAAGCTTGCCGGAATTCTGGAACAGACAGGATACCGGCTTACCGATTCGGAAGAGGATGCGGATTTTGTCATCTATAATACCTGTACGGTCAGAGATAATGCCAACCAGAGGGTTTATGGCAGGCTCGGTCATTTAAACAGCCTGAAAAAAAAGAAGCCGCATTTGAAAATCGCCTTATGCGGCTGTATGATGCAGGAGCAGTCCGTCATTGAGAAAATTCGGAAAAGCTACCGTTTCGTTGACCTGATCTTCGGAACGCATAATCTTTTTAAATTTGCGCAGCTTCTTGTGACAATGTTTGACAATGCATTCGTGGAAGACAGTTCCGAAAACATTCCGCAGAAATCCGTGCGCGGTTCGATGGTGATCGATATCTGGAAGGAAACGGACCGTATTGTGGAAGATCTGCCGGTCAGCAGAAAATATTCTTACAAATCCGGGATCAATATTATGTTTGGCTGCAATAATTTTTGCAGCTACTGCATTGTTCCATATGTCAGGGGACGGGAGCGGAGCCGGGAACCGAAGGAGATTCTGAGGGAGATCGAGCTTCTTGCCGCGGACGGAGTCGTGGAAATCATGCTGCTTGGCCAGAATGTCAATTCTTACGGCCGGAATCTGGAAAATCCGATTTCCTTTGCGCAGCTGTTACGGGAAGTCGAGCAGATCGACGGCATCCGTCGGATTCGCTTTATGACCTCTCATCCGAAAGATTTTTCGGATGAACTGATTCAGGTTATGAAGGAATCTTCGAAGATCTGTCATCACCTGCATCTTCCCTTACAGTCCGGTTCCAATCGCATTCTGCGGAAGATGAACAGGCGCTATACGAAGGAACAGTATCTGGAGCTTGTCCGGAAGCTCAGAGAGGCCATACCGGATATTGCGATCACAACGGATATTATCGTCGGTTTTCCGGGCGAGACGATGGAAGATGTGGAAGAAACAATCGATGTTGTGAAACAGGCGGCCTATGACAATGCGTTCACCTTTATTTATTCCAAAAGAACCGGGACGCCGGCGGCGGCAATGGAAGATCAGGTGCCGGAGGAGCTCGTCCATCCGGCATTTGATAAACTGTTAAAGGTTGTACAGGAAACGGCAAAAGAGCGGGCGCTGCTGCTGAAGGGAAAGGTCATGGAGGCGCTTGTGGAAGAGCGGAACGAACAGGACGCATCTCTTGTGACGGGGCGGCTTTCCAATAATATGCTGGTGCATTTTCCGGGAGACGTTTCCGATATTGGAAAGCTGATGATGGTTTCGCTGGATGAATGCCACGGCTTTTATTATACAGGCCGGAGAATTGAGAAGAAGCGATAGAAGAAAGGTACGGTTAAGAACATGGCTGAGCTGACTCCCATGATGCAGAAATATATGGAAACGAAAAAAGAATACCCCGATTGTATTCTTTTTTATCGGTTGGGCGACTTTTATGAAATGTTTTTTGAAGATGCCGAAACGGCTTCCAGAGAGCTTGAGATTACGCTCACCGGCAAAAGCTGCGGGCTGGAAGAGCGGGCGCCGATGTGCGGCGTTCCCTATCATGCGGTGGATGGTTATCTGACAAGACTTGTGTCGAAAGGCTATAAGGTCGCTATCTGTGAGCAGGTGGAAGATCCGAAAGAAGCAAAGGGACTTGTGAAACGGGAAGTGACAAGAATTGTCACACCGGGAACAAATACCAATCTCCCGATGGATGATTCCAGAAATAATTATCTTCTCTGCATCTCATATTTCCCAGGGAAGATCGGCATTTCGGCCGCCGATGTCACGACCGGCGATTATTATCTGACGGAAGTGGAGGATATTCGAAAATTACAGGATGAACTCAATAAATATGCGCCATCCGAGATCATATGCAACGAAGCTTTCTTTGTCAGTGGATTTCCCATTGAAGAGATGAAGAACCGGCTGAATGTGACGGTCTATTCGCTTGCAAGCCACTATTTTGATGAAGAGGTGTGCCGGAAATGTCTCCTAAAGCATTTTCATGTTTCATCATTGCTCGGTCTCGGAATTGAAGAATTTCCGAGCGGGTTAATTGCGGCCGGAGCGCTTTTACAGTATCTATATGAAACGCAGATGACATCTCTGGAGCATTTTACACATCTGTACCCTTATCTGACCAATAAGTATATGCTGCTGGACGGGGCGACGAGGCGGAATCTGGAGCTGATTGAAACTCTGCGCGAGAAGCAGAAAAAAGGCTCTCTTCTCGGCGTGCTGGATCGGACGAAAACGGCGATGGGCGGCCGTCTGCTCCGCAAATATATCGAACAGCCCCTGATCGATAAAGAAGAAATCGAAAAGAGACTGGATGCGGTGGAGGAGCTGTGCGATAACAGCATGCTGCGGGATGAACTGCGGGAATATTTAAATCCGGTCTATGATCTGGAAAGACTTCTCGGAAAGGTCAGCTACCGGACCGCCAATCCAAGGGATCTGACAGCCTTTAGCAGTTCCCTGAAAATGCTGCCTTCCATGAAAACCGTTTTACGGGATGCGTCTTCAGCCTTTCTTGCGGAAATTCAGGAAGAAATGGATGATCTTACCGATCTTTTTCATCTGATTGACGATGCGATTGTTGAGGACCCGCCGATTGCGGTAAAAGAGGGCGGCCTGATTAAAGAGGGCTTTCACGAAGCGATCGACGACCTGCGGAAGGCCAAAACGGAAGGCAAGAACTGGCTTGCCGCGCTGGAAAATGAGGATAAAGAGCGCACCGGCATCAAAAACCTGCGCATCAAATATAATAAGGTATTCGGCTACTATTTTGAGGTGACCAACTCCTATAAAGATCTGGTTCCGGAGGATTATATCCGGAAACAGACGCTTGCCAATGCGGAGCGCTATACGACGCCGCGCCTGAAAGAACTGGAGGATACCATTCTAAATGCGGAGGACAAGCTGTATACGCTGGAATACGATGTATTCTGCGAAATCCGGGAAACAATCGCCGGGCAGATCGAACGGATTCAGCGGACTGCCAGAGCAATCGCCCGGCTGGATGTGTGCGCCTCTCTTTCTTATGTGGCGGAGCGGAATCATTATGTCCGTCCCTCGCTGAATGAAAAGGGGATCATCGATATCAAAGAAGGCCGACATCCGGTGGTGGAACAGATGATTCAGAACGACATGTTTATTTCAAACGATACTTATCTGGACAATAAGAAGCATTGCATTGCGGTCATCACAGGCCCCAACATGGCCGGAAAGTCCACTTATATGCGTCAGACGGCGCTGATCGTTCTGTTAGCGCAGCTTGGGTCCTTTGTACCCGCGAAAAAGGCCGATATCGGTATCGTGGACCGTATTTTTACGAGAGTCGGGGCCTCGGACGATCTGGCCAGCGGTCAGTCCACCTTTATGGTAGAAATGAATGAAGTCGCCAATATTCTGCGAAATGCAACGGCAGACAGTCTGCTCGTTCTCGATGAAATCGGACGGGGCACCTCTACTTTCGACGGTCTGAGCATCGCCTGGGCGGTTATCGAGCATATCAGTAACCGGAAACTTCTTGGCGCCAAAACGCTTTTTGCCACGCACTACCATGAGCTGACGGAGCTGGAAGGGAAGATGGATAACGTAAACAATTACTGTATCGCTGTCAAGGAAAAGGGGGACGATATCGTATTTCTTCGCAAGATCATCCGGGGCGGAGCGGATAAAAGCTATGGCATCCAGGTGGCCAAACTGGCCGGTGTGCCGGATATGGTCATTGACCGGGCCAAAGAGATCGTGGAACAGTTAAGCGATAACGATATTACGGAAAAAGTCCAGAATATCGAGATTAATCTCAAAAACGAGAAAAAAAAGCCCATCAGATATGATGAAGTCGATCTGGAGCAGATCTCCTTATTTGATACCGTGAAAGACGAGGATATTGTCAGAGAGCTTACAGAAATCGATATTTCAACACTCACGCCGGTAGATGCGCTGAATGCGCTGTACCGGCTGCAGAATAAACTGAAAAACCGGTGGCAGGTGTGAAAGAAGAGCCGGAAGAGAAGACAGAGGTTTAACAGAGGATGAAAATCAACGTACTGGATCATCAGACAATTGATAAGATTGCGGCCGGTGAAGTGGTGGAACGGCCGGCAAGCGTGGTAAAGGAGCTGGTGGAAAATGCCATCGATTCGGGCGCGGATGCCGTTACGGTGGAAATTAAGGATGGCGGCATTTCTCTGATCCGGGTGACGGATAACGGAGGCGGAATCGAAAAATCTCAGATAAGAAATGCCTTTTTACGGCATGCTACCAGCAAGATTTCTACGGCAGAAGATTTGACTGACTTAGTCAGTCTTGGTTTTCGAGGAGAGGCTCTCGCCAGCATAGCGGCTGTCTCTATGGTGGAGGCGGTTTCCAAAACGCCGGAGGACTTAACGGGGATACGCTATGTGATAGAAGGCGGTATGGAAAAGGAACTGGAAGAAATCGGGGCACCGAACGGAACGACGATTTTAGTCCGGAATCTTTTCTACAATACACTGCCGCGAAAGAAATTCTTAAAACAGCCTCAGACCGAGGGCTCTTATGTGGCGGATTTGATGGAGCATCTGGCTCTGTCCCACCCAAAAGTTTCTTTTCGCTTTGTGGTCAATGGGCAGAACCGTTTCCATACTTCGGGAAACGATGATTTAAAAGAGATTATCTACCGTATTTACGGGAAGGATATTGTAAAAGAGCTGCAGGAGATCCATGCGCAGGGGGACGGCTTTTCCTTCGACGGTTTTCTCGGAAAGCCGGTAATCAACCGGTCCAATCGTAATTATGAGCTCTTTTATATCAATGGACGATTCATTAAAAGCAGCCTGATCGGCAAAGCGGTCGAAGACGGTTATAAGGAATATCTGATGCAGCACAAGTTTCCGTTCTGTGTACTGCATTTTACGATCGATACGAAACGCATCGATGTCAATGTTCATCCGACCAAAATGGAAGTCCGGATTGCCGGAGGGCAGGAATTTTATGAGCAGGTGCGGGACCATGTGCAGGCGCGGCTTAAGGAACAGGAAATGATACCGGAGCTTTCCTTCGACCGGACAGACGGCAGAGGCGGGAAAACACCGAAGCCGGAAAAACACAGAACGCCGGAACCCTTTGAAACGAAGCGGATTGCACAGGAAAAGGCGGTACTTGCGCCGCCTCTTATACGGGAGACGCCTCCTTATCAGACAGGTGGGGCCGTCGAACAAAAGGAAATGTCTTCCCGCCGGGAGTCTTGCCCGGAAGCCGGACAGAAACGACAGCATACGGCATTGAAAACGGAAACCTGTGCCGGTCCGAAGCCGGAGCGGAAGTTTACGGTGTCCAAACCGGAACAGCAGACCGGTCCGATATCGGAGCAGAAGCATATGGCGCCCGAATCGGAACAACATTCCGGACCAATACCGGAACAGAAGCTTACGGCATCCAAACCGGAGCAGCTTGACTTATTTGATGGGAAGCTGCTGTCCGAAAGCGCGAGGGAACATTTTCGGATGATCGGCCAGCTGTTTGATACTTACTGGCTGATATCTTATCAGGATAAGCTGATGATTATCGATCAGCATGCGGCCCATGAAAAGGTGAAGTACGAGCGCCTGATCAGGCAGTTCCAGGAGCACAAAACCGTCTCCCAGAACCTGAATCCCCCCGTTATCGTTACCTTAAACGGCCGGGAAAAGGCATGTCTGCTCCGGAACATGGAGCATTTCATAGCGCTGGGCTTTGGCCTGGAGGAATTCGGAGGCAGCGATTATGCGCTGACCAGCGTTCCGCTGGACTTATACGGATATCAGGAATCCGGCCTGTTCTATGAGCTGCTGGACGAAATGGCGGAAGAGACATTTGCGGGAACACCTGAAAGCGTTCGTATGAAAATAGCTTCCATGGCATGTAAAGCAGCCGTTAAGGGGAATTCCCCCATGAGCGTCCGGGAAGCGGAAGCACTGATTGACGAGCTGCTTTCACTGGAGAATCCTTACAACTGCCCGCATGGAAGACCGACTATGATCACCATGAGCCAGCATGAGCTGGATAAAAAATTCAAAAGGATTGTCACATAAATGAATCAGACAACAGATCAGAATACAATACGGACAAAGAAGCCGCTGATTATTCTGACAGGGCCGACTGCCGTCGGGAAATCGGCTCTGGCAGTCGCGCTGGCAAAAGAAATCGGCGGAGAGATCATTTCCGCGGATTCCATGCAGGTATACCGACACATGGATATCGGCTCCGCCAAAATCACAAGGGAGGAGATGGCGGGCATTCCGCATTATCTCATCGATGTTCTGGAGCCTGCGGAGGACTTTCATGTCGTCCGGTTCCAGTCGCTGGCAAAGGACGCGCTCCAATGCATTTATGCGAAGGGAAAGGTTCCCATTCTGGCGGGAGGCACCGGTTTCTATATCCAGTCGGTGCTCTATGACATCGATTTTACACAGACAGAGGAGGATGAGGCGTTCCGAAGCCGTCTGGAACAGTTTTCCAGAGAGCAGGGAAATGAGGCGTTATTCGAAAGGCTGCGCCGCATCGATCCGAAATCCTGTGAGATTCTGCATGCCAATAATGTCAAACGGGTCATACGGGCCATCGAATTTTATGAAAAAACCGGAAAACCGATTTCCGAGCATAACGAGGAGCAGCGAAAGAAGACATCGCCGTATCAGTTTCTGTATTTTGTGCTGAACGACGACCGATCTTCGCTGTATGAAAAGATCGAGAAGCGGGTCGATACCATGCTGGAATCAGGACTCGTGGAAGAAGTGCGGAAATTAAAAAATATGGGCTGTACGGAGGAACTTGTTTCCATGCAGGGACTCGGATATAAGGAAATTCTGGAATATCTGAACGGAAAATGCACGCTTGCGGATGCGGTTTACCGGATCAAAAGAGATACAAGACATTTCGCCAAAAGACAGCTGACATGGTTTCGCCGGGAAAAAGATGTGACCTGGATTGAAAGGCCGGATTTCCGGCAGATACCGGATATGGACGAGAATACGGCGATTCTGAAACACATGCTGTGCCTTTTACGGGAAAAGGGACTGGCTGTTTCGTCAAAGTTTGCAGACTGAGGGAAGGACATGGGAATTTATATGAAAGAAACATTAAAAGCACAATACGCAGAGCTTGGAATTTCCGATGCCGTTCTGGCATTTGGAAATGAAATCCTCGCCTCTTTGGAGGACAGATTCCGGGAAATAGATGAAACTGCGGAATATAATCAGCTGAAGGTTATTCATGCCATGCAGGAATGCCGGGTGAGTGAGGCCTGCCTTCTCGGCACGACGGGATATGGCTATAATGATCTGGGCCGGGATACGCTGGAAAAGGTTTATGCCGGAATATTTCATGCGGAGGATGCATTGGTTCGTCCCCAGATTACCTGCGGCACCCATGCGCTTGCGCTCGCGCTGATGAGCAATTTGCGCCCCGGAGATGAATTGCTCTCTCCGGTTGGGAAACCTTACGATACGTTGGAAGAGGTCATCGGAATCCGTGAATCCAAAGGCTCTCTGAAAGAATATGGAATTTCTTACAGGCAGGTGGATCTGCTTCCCGACGGCAGTTTCGATTATAACGCCATCCGGGCGGCAATTCGTGACCGGACCAGACTGGTTACGATACAGCGTTCCAAAGGATACCAGACGCGTCCGACGCTGTCGGTAACGCAAATCGGCGAACTGATTCGTTTTATCAAAGCAATCAGGCCGGATGTGATCTGCATGGTCGATAACTGCTACGGTGAATTTGTGGAAACGATAGAACCCGGAGACGTGGGGGCGGATATGACTGTCGGTTCTCTGATTAAAAATCCGGGCGGCGGTCTTGCTCCGATCGGCGGCTACATTGCCGGGAAAAGGGAATGCGTGGAGAACGCCGCGTACCGCCTGACTTCGCCCGGACTCGGTAAAGAAGTCGGCGCGTCCCTGGGTGTGACATCTTCTTTTTATCAGGGACTGTTTCTGGCTCCGACCGTTACGGCAAGCGCTTTAAAGGGCGCGGTTTTTGCCGCCAATCTTTTCGAAAGGCTGGGTTTTCCGGTCGTGCCGAACGGGACGGAAAGCAGGCATGACATCATTCAGGCCGTTACTTTCGGAAAGCCGGAGGGCGTTATCGCTTTCTGCCAGGGCATTCAGTCGGCGGCTTCTGTGGACAGCTTTGTTACGCCGCAGCCATGGGATATGCCGGGATATGATTCCGAAGTCATTATGGCGGCGGGGGCATTTGTTTCCGGGTCTTCGATTGAGCTGAGCGCGGACGGGCCGATCAAACCGCCCTTTGCGGTTTACTTTCAGGGCGGACTGACATGGCCTCATGCGAAACTTGGCATTTTAAAAGCGCTGCAAAGCCTTGTGACACAGGGAATCGTGCCCGACAGTCTTCTTAAAATTTGAAAAAAAAGGGAAATTTTGTGTACAGAAAAAAGGGATTGTGATAAAATGTTCAGGATGGGGAGTTTGTGCAAAGGAGAGATCAGCCGTCGGGAAAGAGGCTGAATGAAATTAGTGAAGTATGAGAACAATGATAATGGTATGATGCAGAATCTTCCATATGAGAAATTTATTTCCTATGGAGCCGAAGCGTTAACGGATTCCGAGCTGCTTGCCATTATCATACGGACCGGTGCGCCGGGGATGAGCGCAGGAGTTCTTAGCGATAAGGTATTAAAGGCCGCCGGTAAATATGGAAACGGTCTTCTGGGGCTTTATCATATTCCGATTCAGGAACTGATGCAGCTGAACGGTATCGGAAAGGTAAAAGCCATCAAATTAAAGGCCCTTGCGGAATTATGCACCAGAATGGCACAGACAAAGGCGAAGGATCAGTTGTCTTTTCAGAATCCGGAATCCGTTGCCGACTATTATATGGAGCGTTTCCGGCATGAAAAGGTCGAGCATATCCTGTTGCTTTTGTTTGATTCCGGTATGCACCTGTTAGAAGAAAAACTGCTTTCGACAGGCACCGTCAATGCCTCCCTTTTATCACCGCGGGAAGTATATATCAGCGCATTCCGTTCACAGGCGACGCATTTTATGCTCCTTCATAACCATCCTGGCGGTAATCCGGAGCCGAGCGGTCACGATATCAGGGTTACGAAAAGGATCGCGGAAATTGGCAGAACAATCGATGTTTCCATGCTGGATCATATTATTATCGGTGATAACAGTTATTTCAGTTTTAAGGAGGGCGGCCTTCTTTATGACTGTCCGGACTTAACGAATGACTGTAAACTGTAAATTATTTTGAAAGGAGTCAGTTACCTTGGCAAATAACGCATTTGGAATTGATTTGGGGACAAGCAATATTAAAATATATAATCGTTCGGATGATAATGTATTCGTGGAAAAGAACATGATCGCGATCGAAAATAAAAGGACCCTGTTCGCATACGGAAACTCCGCTTTTGATATGTATGAAAAAACACCGGGAAATATTCATATTACTTATCCTTTGAGCAACGGTGTCATTGCAGACATACAGAACATGGAAACCCTCATAAAATATTTTATGATCGATCTGATGAAGGGCGGACTGAAACCCGCGGATTACTATGTTGCGGTTCCCTGGGACGTTACGGAAGTGGAAAAACGCGCTTTTAAAGATCTGGTGAAGGAATCCAATGTCAAGGCAAAGAAGGTTATGATCGTGGATAAGGCGGTTGCGGACGGCCTTGGACTTGGCATCGATGTCAAAAATTCACAGGGTGTTCTCGTTGTTAATGTCGGTTTTGACACAACGGAAATTTCGATTCTTTCTCTCGGAGGAATCGTATTGAGCAAGCTTGTAAAAGTCGGGGGCCGGAAATTTGACGAAGCGATCAAGGCTGCGATACGGCGGGAATACAGTCTGATCATCGGTGGAAAAACAGCCGAGAATGTGAAAATTGCTCTGTCCGATCTGGAAGCGCAGAAATGCGGCGCCGTTGTTTACGGGCGTGATATCGTCACCGGACTTCCGGTAGAACGTGAGATACCGACCGCGCTTGTGAATGAATGTCTGACGGAACATTTTAATACGATTATCGATAATATCAAAGTGATTCTGGAACGGACGCCTCCGGAGCTTGCTGCGGATATTTACAGACATGGCGTTTATCTGACGGGAGGCGCTTCCCAGGTCAACAATCTGGCGCAGCTAATGAGCAGGGGGACCGGGCTGAAGGTCAATATTTCCGAGCATCCGATCGAAAGCGTTGCTCTTGGCCTTTCCAAGATCATCAATGAAGATAATTATAAAACGGTAGCATATGCAATAGAAGGAATGAGTAAATGAGTCCAATCGTCAAAAGAAAAGGAGAGAAGTTTACTCTGCCGGGTAAATATCTCCTTTTCATTTTAACAATCCTGTGTACCGGTATGGTGCTGCTTACTTTTCATACGACGATTTTCAGCGGTCCGCTCGGAACGATCGCCGGGTATACGATCGTTCCTTTTCAGGAAGGCGTCAGCGCGGCAGGCAGCTATCTGCGCAGCCGTTCGGAGGAACTTTCGCAGATCCGTGACCTGATTGCGGAAAATGAAACCTTAAAAGAGCAGATCGACGAACTGACCATCGAAAACACCCGATTACAGCAGGATCGTTATGAGTTGACCAGTCTGAGGGAGCTGTATGAGCTGGATTCCCAGTATGACGAGTATGAGAAAGTCGGCGCACGCATCATCGCCCGTGATCCCGGAAACTGGTTTTACTCCTTCGTGATCAACAAGGGGGCGGAAGACGGCCTTTCGGTGGATATGAATGTGATGGCCGGAAGTGGTCTGGTGGGCCGTATTGTGGATATCGGGCCGAACTGGTCCAAAGTAAAAGCCATTATTGCAGACGATTCCAATATCAGCGCTATGGTATTATCGAGCTCTGACAATATGGTTGTCACAGGTGACCTGCGTTTATACGCTTCCGGCGTAATTTCGTTTGAACAGCTGATCGACAGCGACGATGTCGTTGCGGAGGGAGATAAGATCGTGACTTCCAATATCAGCGATAAATTTCTTCCGGGCATATTGATCGGATATATCAATACCATCAATACGGATTCCAATAATCTGACCAAATCAGGCTATATTACCCCCGCAGTGGATTTTGAACACCTGGAGGAAGTTCTTGTTATTCTGGAATTGAAACAGACAATAGAAGATTAGGTTAAAAAATCAGAGATTTTTCCATCTCGGATTTGTGTCGGCGCCGTAAGCGCATTGGCAGCAAATACCGCAGGCTGAGAGAAAGGCATGGTCATTGGATTCATGAAACGTATGCTTGTAACTGCTTTTTTTATCTTTATATGCTTTCTGTTGCAGTGCACTGTTTTCCGGGCGCTTGCTTTTGGCGGAATCGTTCCGAATCTTCTGATTGTTCTGACCGCTTCCTTCGGCTTTATGCGGGGAGAGAAAAACGGTCTTTTCATCGGCTTTTTCAGCGGTCTTCTGATCGATATTTTTTTTGGTTCGGTGATCGGCTTTTATGCACTGCTTTATATGTACATCGGTTATGCCAACGGCAAATTCAGCGCCATTTTTTATCCGGAGGATATTAAGCTGCCGATTACGCTCATTCTGTGCAGTGACTTTTTTTACGGTATTATCTGTTATGTGATTCTGTTTCTTCTGCGCGGGAAATTTGATTTCAGTTATTATCTGGTACACATTATCTTTCCCGAAATGGTCTATACAGTGGTAGTGACTCTGTTTCTGTACCCCGTGGTTCTGCGTGTGAACCGCGGCCTGGAGCGGGGTGAAAAGAGAGGCGAAAAGAAGTTTGTTTGAGAATATATGGGAACACCTGAAAGAAAATATATTCAATATGGTAACCTCCAGACTGATCGTTCTGGTGCTGGTTCTCCTTGGTATGGGCAGTTATCTGATTTATACGATATTTCAGCTGCAGATTGTCAGCGGAGAAGAATATTTCAATAATTTCCGGCTGCGGATTACGAAGACGAGAACGATCGAGGCGACGAGAGGAAATATCTATGCCAGTAACGGAGAGCTTCTTGCCTATAATGAACTCGCTTATTCCGTAACCATTGAGGATGTCTACGAATCCGGCCGCGATAAGAATGCGAACCTGAACGGAACGCTTTATCAGCTCATTCAGATGATCGAGAAAAACGGCGATCATATTATCAACGATTTCAATATTATACTGGATGGAAACGGCAACTATCAGTTTAATCTGGAAGGAACCCGATTGCTGCGTTTTCTTGCGGATGTCTATGGACATGCCCTGATCGACGACCTGCAGGAAAAAGAAAAAACGGCGACGCCGGATGAAGTGATTTCCTATCTGTGCAGCACTTCCCGTTACGGCATCGGTAACTATACGGATGAAGATGACAGAGACAGTTTTCAGGAAGGACTTGGATATACCAAAGAAGAGGTATTGAAAATTCTGACTATCCGCTATGCCATGAGCGCCAACAGCTATCAGAAATATATTGCCACTACCGTGGCGAATAATGTTTCGGATAAAACCGTAGCCGTCGTTATGGAGAACGAGGATATTCTGGACGGCGTAGCAATTGCGGAAGGAACGATCAGAAAATACAATGACAGTATTTATTTCGCGCAGATTCTCGGTTATACGGGAAAGGTATCCAATGAAGAGCTGGAAACGCTGCAGGCCGGGAATCCCAATTATGACCTGAACGATACGGTTGGAAAAGCCGGAATCGAGGCATCTATGGAAACCGAGCTTCAGGGAACAAAAGGTTCTGAAATCGTTTATGTGGATAATGTCGGAAAGGTAATCGAAACGAGCGACAGAGTGGAACCGGTCGCAGGCCACGATGTCTGGCTGACGATCGATCCCGATCTGCAGAAAGCGGCCTATCATATTCTGGAATCCAAAATTGCCAGTATTTTATTGACCAAAATAGAAAATATCAAGGAATATGTGCCTGCAGAAAATGCGGGCAGCAACAACATTGTTATCCCGATCTATGATGTTTATTTTGCATGTATCGAAAACAACATACTGGACACCAGCCATTTCTTCTCAAGATTCGCCGGCGAAACGGAGGGCGAGGTGGCACAGGCTTATCTCGAAAAAAAAGAGAGGGTATTCGAAGAACTGCGGAGGGAGCTTTTGGAAGGCCATACGCCTTATAATGAGCTGTCCAAAGAATATCAGGTCTATGAAAGCTTTATCGTATCCATGCTTTATGAAAATAATATCATTCTAAAAGACGAGATTGACAAAAATGACGAAACTTATATTGCATGGACCAAGGATGAGGTGATCAGTTTAGGTGAATATCTGAATTATGTGATCGCGAAGAACTGGGTTGATGTTTCCAGGCTGAACATCGTATCACAATACTCGGATTCTCAGGAAATTTATAATAAAGTGATCAGCTATATTTTTGAAAAACTCGATCTTAACGCTGACTTTGAAAAAAAGATATACCGTTATATGATCAATAACGATGAACTGACCGGAAGGCAGATCTGTCTTCTTTTGCTGGAACAGAACATGGTGAGCGTAGAAGCGGACGAGCTGGCACAGTTTGAGAAGGGCTCCATCACCCCCTATACCTTTATGCTAAACCGCATCAGACAGCTGGATATTACACCGGCGCAGCTTGCTCTGGAGCCTTACTCCGGTTCCATCGTCATCACTGATGTCAATAACGGCGATGTGCTTGCGCTCGTTTCTTATCCGAGTTATGACAATAATAAAATGGCCAACGGCGTAGATGCCGAATATTTTGCGAGCTTACAGAACGACCTGTCCCGGCCGATGCTCAACTATGCGACACAGCAGAGAACGGCTCCGGGTTCTACCTTTAAAATGGTATCCGCTACGGCCGCGCTGATGGAAAATGTTATCAGCACAACGGATACGGTTACCTGTATCGGAACCTTTGACAAGATTACCGAAGGCCCCCGCTGCTGGATTGCCTCAAGCGGCGGCGCGCATGGTCCTTTAAATGTTACGGGCGGCATTCAGCATTCCTGTAACTGGTACTTTTATGAAGTGGGTTACAGGCTCGGCATTGTGGGATCCTCCTATAACAGTGATGTCGGCCTGAATCAGCTGGCAAAGTATGCGGATATGTATGGGCTGTCTGAGCCTTCCGGTGTGGAGATTGAGGAGTACGAACCGCAGATTTCCGATCTGGACTCCGTCCGGTCGGCCATTGGACAGGGAACCAATAACTTTACAACGGTCGGACTCGCGCGATATGTTACCACTGTCGCGAACAGCGGAACATGCTATAATTTAACATTAATAGATAAAATTGCGGACCACAACGGAGATAATGTCGAAGAGAATCATGCCCAGGTCCGGAACCGGATCGATATGGACGCCTCTTACTGGAATGCCATTCATCTTGGTATGCGGAGAGTTGTGGAGGGGAAAAAATATTACTCGGAACTGAGCGTCAATGTTGCGGGCAAGACGGGAACGGCACAGGAGAGCACCTCTCATCCGAACCACGCGCTGTTTGTCAGCTATGCGCCTTATGAAGATCCGGAGATCAGCGTTGTCGTACGTGTTGCCAACGGTTATACTTCCGATTATGCGGCGCAGATCGGGAAGGAAGTTTATAAATATTACTACGGTCTCGCGGAGGAAAGTGAAATTATCACGGGGACGGCAGGAACGCTGGAAAGCGGCTATATCAGCGGTGACTGATGTCGGTCACCTTTAAGGGAAGCCGCCGGACGGCAGAATGGATGGGTGTTTATGAAAAATTCGGTTATTATCAAAAGTTTTCCAAATGGTCTGTCACTTTATCTGGATGAAACCATGCCTTTTGACAGACTGCTTGACGAAATTGCGGTAAAGTTCAAAGAATCCGCACAGTTTTTCCGGGACGCCAGAATGGGTATTTCCTTTGAAGGAAGAAAGCTGACGGAAGAGGAAGAACGAACGGTATTGGATGTAATCTCTGACAATTCTTCGCTCAATATTATCTGCGTGATCGGCAAGGATGATGAGACAAATCAGAATTTCATACGCGCTTTACAGCAGCTGGAATTTCATCAGCATGAATTGGAAAACATGGGGCAGTTTTATAAGGGAACCTTAAAAGACGGTCAGATGCTGGAAACGGAAAACAGCATTATCGTAATGGGGGATATCTATCCCGGCGCCTGTATCATTTCCAAAAAGGATATTATTGTGCTGGGCGGCCTGTACGGACAGGCCTATGCGGGAGGCGGAGGTCTTGACGGCCACTTTGTCGTTGCGCTTGAAATGTCACCGGAAAAGCTCAAAATAGGTGAATTCAAATATAAACTTTCCGAGAAACAGAGCAAATGGTCCATAAAGCCAAAGATTCAGCCCAAAATTGCTTATGTAAAGGACGGACGAGTAGTGATGGAAGCCATTACCAAAGAATTACTGAATGCGCTGCCCGTATAGGGGGGCATTCAGGGGACGATAACGATTCATTTTGGAGGTTTAAGTATGAGTGAAGTAATTGTCGTCACATCAGGGAAAGGCGGAGTAGGAAAGACCACTACTTCAGCAAACGTCGGTACAGGTCTGGCTGCAATGGGCAAAAAAGTGATTCTGATCGATACGGATATCGGACTTCGTAATCTGGATGTGGTCATGGGGCTTGAGAGCCGGATCGTTTACAATCTGGTAGATGTCGTGGAGGGAAACTGCCGCATCAAACAGGCGCTCGTCCGGGACAAGCGGTATCCTACGCTTTTTCTGCTGCCATCTGCGCAGACAAGGGATAAAAGCGCGGTAAATCCGGCGCAGATGGTCAAAATGATCAGTCATTTGAAGGATCAGTTTGACTATATCATTCTGGACTGCCCGGCAGGTATCGAACAGGGCTTTCAGAACGCCATTGCCGGAGCGGACAGGGCACTTGTCGTTACCACGCCGGAGGTTTCCTCTATCCGGGATGCGGACCGCATTATCGGGCTGCTTGAAGCCAATGAAATACAGAAGATCGATCTGATTATCAATCGGATTCGTTACGATATGATCAAAAGAGGCGATATGATGTCTTCGGATGATGTGGTGGATATTTTATCCATCCCTTTAATCGGGCTCGTTCCGGATGACGAAAACGTCGTCATTGCGACCAATCAGGGAGAGCCGTTAGTCGGAAGCAATACTCTTGCCGGACAGGCGTATCAGAATATCTGTTACAGAGTGAACGGAAAAGAAGTGCCTTTTCTGGATTTTGAAAGAAGCATTTCCTTCTGGACAAAAATATCAGGTATTTTCCATCGCAGTTAGGAGGGAAGAGGATTGTTTAAAAATATATTAAAACGGAAAAGTCCGAGAGAAATTGCCAAAGACAGACTGAAAATATTATTGATTTCCGACAGAGTCAACTGTTCGCCGGAAATGATGGAAATGATTAAGAATGATATTGCCAAGGTCATTTCAAAATATATGAAAATCGATACGGAAAGCATGGAAATACAGATTACCAAAACAAACGGCAAAGGAAGAACACTGAAAAATCCGACACTGTATGCCAATATTCCGATACTGGATTTAAAACAGTAGGGCCAGAAGCTGATCGATAACAGAAATTTAACCATCATACAAAGAAAGGGATGCGGACATATGATAAAGCATTATCGCATCAGGGATTATGATTTTAAACTGATTATCCTTGTTATAGCGCTTACCGTGATTGGCATTCTGGCAATCGGCAGCGCCAAAGAGTCTCTGCAGACACGTCAGATCGCCGGCTTCGTGTTCGGTCTGTTCCTGATGATCGTCATTTCACTCTTTGATTATTCCGTTATCCTTCGTTTTTACTGGGTTTTGTACATTGTTAATATTGTGCTGCTGATTCTGGTATCCGAGATGGGAGAAACGAAAAATAATGCGCAGCGGTGGCTCAATATTTTCGGCATTCAGTTTCAGCCCTCGGAAACGGCCAAAATTCTGCTGATTCTGTTTTTTGCACAGCTGATCATGCGGTATCAGGATAAAATGGGAGATCTCCGGTTTATTTTTGCCTGTGTGGCCCTGTTTTCCTTCCCTTTATGGCTGATCTATGATCAGCCGGATCTTTCCACCAGTATTATGATCATGATTCTGTTCTGCGTCATGATGTTTGTCGGAGGCCTGAGCTGGAAATTTATTCTGACGATACTTGCCATTGCGATACCCGCTTTTATTATTTTCCTGAGTGTCGTGCTTCAACCGGATCAGGAGCTGGTAAAGCCTTATCAGCAGCGAAGGATTCTGGCATGGCTGAATCCTGAGGAGTATGCCAATGAAGAAGCCTATCAGCAATTAAATTCCGAAATGGCGATCGGTTCGGGACAGCTGTATGGAAAAGGCTATAAAACAAACGAAATCAGCTCCGTAAAAAACGGAAATTTTATTGCGGAGCCCCAGACCGATTTCATCTATGCTGTGATTGGAGAAGAATTTGGATTTGTTGGTGGATGTAGTGTAATTGTCTTATTGATTTTCATCTCAATAGAATGTATTATGGTAGCTAGGAGGACAAAAGATCTTGCCGGAACGATTATCGCGGCGGGAGTCGGCACGCTGATCGGCTTTCAGGGGATGATCAATATTGCCGTTGCCACGAGAGTCATGCCAAACACCGGTATTCCGCTTCCTTTTGTCAGCTATGGGCTTACTTCCCTGGTAAGCTCCTATATTGGGATAGGATTCGTACTGAACGTACGGCTACAGGCAAAAAAATAAACAAAGGGGTTATCGACATGAACATTGCGCTGATTGCACATGATGCAAAGAAAAAACTGATGCAGAATTTCTGCATTGCGTATCGGGGGATTTTAAGTAAAAACGAATTATATGCAACCGGAACAACGGGAAGATTGATAGAAGAAGTAACGAATCTGACGATTCACAAGCATCTTGCCGGACATTTGGGCGGAGAACAGCAGCTTGGGGCACAGATCGAGCACAATCAGATTGATTTATGCATTTTTCTGAGGGACCCCCAGAATCCAAAGCCACATGAGCCTGATGTCAACAATGTTATGCGTCTTTGCGACGTACATAACATTCCGCTGGCAACGAATCTGGCTTCTGCGGAACTGCTGATCAAGTCGCTTGACAGAGGAGATTTAGAGTGGCGTGAAATGTACAAATGAGAAAACAGAGAGAAAAAAGAGCGGACAGGTAAAGGGCTGGCATGGAAAAGGCAGGTTTTGTGCGGTTTTGCTGTTTTGTGCGGCAGCATTAACGGGCTGCGGCGCGGAAAAGTACGCAATGCCCTACGACAGCAATTATCCTGTCAGCAGTTTTAAACTTGTATCGGTAGATGATGTGCAGGTTGCGGAGCCTTTTGCGGTAGATCTTTGTGTCGTGGATAAGGATGTTTCCAATTCAGCGGCATCGGTCGCCGATGTTGCTTCCGCTGCTTTATTTGATATAAACGGAAAAAATACACTATATGCCAGAAACGCGAATGAACAGCTTGATCCGGCCAGTCTGACGAAAATTATGACAGCCCTTGTCGCGCTGAAGCATGGTTCTCCCGATCAGTTGTTAAGAGCCAGTGACAATGTTCTTATTACGGAACCGGGTGCACAGCTATGCGGCATAAAGCCAGGGGATACCATGACGCTGGACCAGGCGCTTCATATTATGCTTCTGAATTCAGCCAATGATGCCGCAGTCATGATTGCGGAGGGAGTAAGCGGTTCCGTATCGGCTTTCGTGGATCTGATGAATCAGGAAGCGCTTGCGCTTGGCGCAACGAACTGCCACTTTACCAATCCGAACGGCCTGACGGAAGAGGGACATTATATGACGGCCTATGATCTTTATCTGATCTTCGTGGAGGCCATCCAGTATGATCTGTTTAATGAAATCATTCAGATGTCTTCCTACAGCACAACCTATACGCTCAGTGACGGCAGCGAGCGCACGCTGGAAATTAACAATACCAATCAGTATCTGACCGGTAATGTTCAGGCGCCGGAGCATATTACGGTGATCGGCGGCAAAACGGGGACAACGAAGGCAGCGGGACACTGTCTGATTCTGCTTTCCAGAAACAGCAGCGGAAATCCTTATATTTCTGTGATTATGAATTCTGATTCCACAGAAAATCTGTATAAAAATATGTCGGAGCTTTTAAATGCGACCCAATAAAAAGTACGGGCTCCGTAATTTATAGTTGTCTTTTTATGCTTTATCACTTATAATATATGGTAGTAGAGAATGTACCGTATATACAAAGTCTTGTATATAATGCACAGGCTTCCGTTTCTGGAAGAGCTGTATATTATGCAATGACCCGTATATCATTGTTTTATGAATATTTTACTTTAGGAGGGTTTACAATGGTTCAATTAATCGTAGGCAGGAAAGGGAAAGGCAAGACAAAGCAGTTATTGGATAAAGTAAATGCGGAAGTAAAAGATATCGCAGGCAATGTTGTTTATCTTGACAAAAGCACGAAGCATATGTTTGAACTGAACAATAAGATCCGACTGATTAATGTGGCTGATTATATGATCACAAACAGCGATGAATTCGTTGGATTTATCTGTGGCATCATTTCTCAGGACCATGATCTGCAGCAGATGTATTTTGACAGCTTTTTGAAGATTGCATGTCTGGAGGGTTCCGAAGAAGAGAGTCAGGTTGTTGATTCCGTAATCCGGAAGCTGGAAGCTGTCAGTACAAAATTCAATGTGGATTTTGTTTTAAGTATTTCTCTGGATGCCCATGAACTTTCGGAAGATTTGAAATCAAAGATTATTGTATCGTTGTAAGTCTGGTTTACATAATAATTATGACATTCCAAAACCTCGGAATATCCGGGGTTTTATCCTTTTATTTGCTGTTATTATCTATCATTTGCGCCTGCGCTTTACGGCGCGGGTTGTAGAGGGAAAGGTGCGGTCATCGGTTTGGCGGGAACAGAAAATAACATATCCAAATACAGGCGTCCAATCAATCTGAATATCGGAATGATAATATTTGCCGTTATTTTTGTTTATATTGTGGTCTGTGTATTCATGTATCTGTCAACGGAACACGTTGTCGGATATGAAGTAAAGGAAGGATCGCTTTCCTATGACAATATTTACAAAGGGATTGCTCTGCGGACAGAAAAGATTATCACAAGCACCAATGCCGGATATACCAATTATTATGCGAGAGAAGGAGAGCGCATCGCCGTGGGGAATCTGGTTTATACGATCGATGAAACCGGTAAGCTTTCCGATTATATCAATGCCAATGAAACCGGGGAAAATTCTCTTTCCGATCAGGACCTTTCGGAATTGAAGGCGGAAATCGAATCTTTTGCAAATGGCTTTAACAGAACCACTTTTTCCGATATCTATAATTTTAAGTACAGCGTTCAGGGAACCGTTTTGAAGCTGGCAAATTACAATGTACTGGTAAATGCCGTCGCGCTGAACCAAACAGCCAATACGGCATTGATTGACTATTTCTACGCATCTGA